>JBDLJL010000116.1:0-16541 GCA_039714415.1 Bacteroidota bacterium | reverse complement strand
TAAGACGTTTTGAAGTCCTATCGGACATTCAAAAGTCAGGGAAAGACTTCAAAACGTCCCATTGGACTTTTGAACGTCATTTTAAACGCAATCGCCCTGTTATAAAACTTAAAGATAAGCTTTTGTTTTCTATTTTTAAAAGCTCGTTTGTATAATATTTTCAATTATTGTTCTAATTTCCTACTTTCGCTAACTGAAATACTAAACCAAAAAACATGTCAAAAAACGTAAGAAAGAACCTAAAAGAAAATACATTCAGTAATATTCAATATAAAATCACCAACCGTGTATTGGGTTGGCTGGTTTTTGCAATAGCCGCAGCAACATATTTATTAACCGTTGAGCCCACTGTAAGTTTTTGGGATTGTGGAGAGTTTATTACCAGTTCATACAAACTGGAAGTTGGTCACCCACCGGGGGCACCATTTTTTATGCTAATGGCAAGGTTTTTCTCGTTATTTGCCGCTGATGTTACGCAGGTGGCTTTAATGATTAATTCCCTTTCGGCTATTATGAGCGCATTAACCATTGCTTTTCTTTTTTGGAGCATCACGCATATAGCTAAACGAATTGTTGGTGAAGACAAAGCCCTAATCCCTGCAAATGCCATTGCCATTTTTAGCAGTGGATTGGTTGGTGCTTTAGCCTATACTTTTTCTGATACTTTTTGGTTTTCTGCCGTTGAAGGTGAAGTATATGCAACCTCATCATTATTTACAGCACTTGTTTTTTGGGCTATCCTGAAATGGGAAAATGTGGCTGATGAAAAATTTGCCAACCGCTGGTTGATTTTTATTGCTTACCTAATGGGCTTATCAATTGGGGTCCACTTGCTTAACTTATTAGCAATTCCTGCCATTTTATTTGTTTACTATTTCAAAAAACATAAAACAACAAAAAATGGAATTATTAAAACAGCCATAATATCAATAATTGCACTGGGTTCAATTATGTATGTGATTATTCCCGGGGGTGTTTGGTTTGCATCACGTTTTGAGCTGTTATTTACCAATGTTTTTGGACTCCCTTATAATACAGGTCTGGTATTTTACCTAATTGCTCTTGTTGGCGGTCTGGCTTATGGAATTTATTACAGCATACACAAAAACAAAGTGATTATGAACACAGTTTTGACTATGCTCACGGTCATTTTAATTGGTTATTCTTCTTTTGCACTAATTATCATCCGTTCGCAGGCTAATCCACCCATGGACCAAAACAAACCGGATAATGTTTTTAGCCTTTTATCTTATCTAAATAGGGAACAGTATGGAGAAAATCCTTTAATTTACGGACAGTATTTTAATTCGAGAGTTGTTGATTATGAACAAGGCGCCCCGGTTTACATTCAAAAAAATGGAAAATACGAAATTGCAGATTATAAAGTGGGTTATAAATTTGAAGAAGGCTCAAAAACCATTTTCCCACGAATGTACAGTAATGCAACAGTTCCTAACCATGTTGAAGGTTATAAAAAATGGGTAAATATCAAAAATGACTCTAAGAAACCGAGTTTCGGCCAAAACCTGGCTTTTTTCTTCAAGTATCAGCTTAATTTCATGTATATAAGATATTTTATGTGGAATTTTGCAGGCAGACAAAGCGATGTACAGAGTAATGGTGAAATAACCAACGGAAACTGGTTAAGCGGTATCAATTTTATTGATGAAATGCGGCTTGGTCCGCAGGATAATATCACCACGGAAATGAAAACCAATAAAGGCAGGAACAAGTATTATTTCCTTCCACTAATACTCGGAATTTTAGGGCTAATTTACATGTACCGTGCAAATAAAATTGGAAATAATTTCTTTTGGGTAGTCCTTTTATTCTTTTTCTTTACAGGACTTGCCATTGTACTTTACCTGAACCAACCACCCTATCAACCCCGTGAGCGGGATTATGCCTATGCAGGTTCGTTTTATGCCTTTGCTATTTGGATTGGCTTTGGGGTAATGATGTTATATGAACTTCTGAAAAAATACTTACCTGCAATTTTTTCTGTTGGTTTGGCTGCTATTGTCAGCTTTGTTTCGGTGCCTGTTTTAATGGCATCAGAGAACTGGGACGATCATGACCGTTCAGGTCGTTATATGGCCAGGGATTTTGCCTATAATTACCTAAATTCGTGTGAACCGAATGCTATTCTCTTTACTAATGGTGATAATGACACTTTCCCGTTATGGTATGCCCAGGAAGTAGAGGGTATCCGGACAGATGTGCGGGTTATTAACGAAAGTTATTTAGGTACTGATTGGTATATTTCACAAATGAAGCAAAAAGCCTACGACAGTGACCCTGTTCCATTTTCATTTAACAAGGAGCAATATGGTCCCGGAAAACGGGATGTAGTTTATGTTCAGGACAGGATTACAAAACCAACGGACCTGAAACAAATAATAGAGTTTATCGGAAGTGATAACCCTAAAACAAAAGATCAGAGATACGGAGGTGAAGATTTTATGCCGGCACGTAAAATTACAATACCTGCAGATTCAGCTACGGTTATGAACAATAAAGTTCTTAAGCGCTACGAAGCAGATCAGTTGGTTAATGAACTTCATTGGGAAATCCCAAGAGAATACATCCGTAAAAACGAATTAATGATTTTAGACCTGTTGGCAACCAATAATTGGCAACGTCCGGTCTATTTTGCCATTACAATTGGCAATCAGGGTTATTATAATTTGCAGGATTATTTCCAGCTTGATGGATTAGCCTATCGTTTTGTTCCTGTGAAAACAAGCAAAGAAGGCCCACAAATTGGCCGTATTAATTCGGAAATTTTATATGATAAATTAATGAATACTTTTAAATGGGGTGGCATTAATGAAGAAGGTGTTTATTTGGATGAAAATAACCGCCGGATGTTAATGAACATGAAAAATAATTTTGCCCGACTTGCCAACCAATTAATATATGAAGAGAAAAGAGATTCAGCAATTGCCGTACTTGATCGTGCTATTGAACTAATGCCCAACAACCGTGTACCTTATAATTATTACAATCTACTAATTGCCGAGGCATATTACCGTGCTGAGACACCAGAGAAAGCCAATGAAATATTGAATATCGTAGCTAACAAAACCGGAGAGGAAATAGATTATTATTTATCGCTGCCCAAAAACTATCAAAATGATTTGGGTGAGGACAGGGAACGTTCACTGGCCATGGCACAGGAAATTTTACGTTTAGCTTCTACATACAAACAAGAAGGTCTCTTTAGAGAAATAAACAGTAGATTTGAAGGGATAATAATGAAGTATCAGTAAACACACTACCGCTGAATTATAGATTTTAGATTTCACATTAAACCTCTAATAATCTTGCTCTTATAGCAATTAACGGCGGTAGTTTAGTATAACGGAGATCTTTTTAAGATCAGCAAGGTCAATATTTTGCAAGTAATTACGTAACTGATTAAGTAGCATCATTTTTATAATTACTAATAACCTGTTAATCAGCCTATGAGTGATAAATATAGAAATCACTGACATTTTAAACCAAGACCCAATTGACCCACAAACATGACCCTTTATTATTGTGTGCTGTAAAGAAATGGAGAGCCGTTGAGTCGAAAGTTACTTTCGGTTTTGGTAAAACTATATGTTCGTTAAAACAACCAAAAGATAAAATTGTTAACTTTGCAATAAGATCAATTAATTCTTTTCATGTATGAAAACACAAAACTTAGAACGTATTACAATTAACCAGGGAATTTGCCATGGAAAACCATGTATCCGAAATATGAGATGGCCTGTTGAAGTGATACTTGATTTATTATCTTCGGAAATGACAATTACAGAAATTCTTGAAGACCATCCCGAGCTAGAAAAAGAAGATATAATTGCGTGTTTAAATTATGCAAGATTGCTGATTAGCGGAAATACTATTGAAGTAGCAGCCTAATGAGAATACTTTGTGATGTACATATTGCAATAAAAGTTGCAAAATATTTTACTTCGAAAGGAATTGAAACAAAACATGTGAATCAAATACTTGATAAGTGGTATTCTCAAGATAAGGATATATGCGAATATGCTGACAAAAATGGCTTTACAGTCGTTACAAAAGATACTGATTTTAAAAACAGTCACTTTTTAAATCAAACACCTAAAAAACTCATAAAAGTAAATTTAGGAAACATCTCAACAAATAAATTAATCGCAATATTGGATCATATTCTTGATAAGTTGGAAAAACTTTTTGAGGAAAATAATAAATGTTATGTAGAAATAAATACTGATGACATAACTATAATTCCAGATAAAAACACAACTAACTAACTCTACTCCGGTTTTCTTTTAAAACTTTAGGACCGTCGCCTTATACCTATCCAGTAATTCCCTAACCCTTGCAGTTTGCTTGTCATTTTTTGTGTTAAGCATATCATTTTGCAGATGCCAGGATGCCATGCCAACAGCTGTCCACATAATATAATAAGGTAAATGTTCTTTTTCAGCTTTATTTAATGGCCTTATACTTTGGTAAGCCGACAAAAAGTAATTTAATAGTTTATGGTCAAGCCGGTTATTGACAAAACAAAAGCCATTGATAGTCATACCTACGTCAAATAACAAATTATCCACACAAAACATTTCAAAGTCAATAATTGCCATCAACTTATGGCCGTTAAAAATAGTATTGTCAGGAAAAACATCACCATGGATAAATCCTTTTGGCAGGTTTTCACCTAATTTATCTTTCAGATGGAAAATCGCCTTTGAAAAATCTTTATAAATATCAGGATACTGGTATTTTGCTTTGGCAAATTTCTTTTTAAGTTTAGTTGCTTGCTGGATGTTAATTATATGTTTATTTTGAAATAATTCATGCCCTTTTAACAAATTAAGTTTAGCCACAGTTTTGCCAATTTCCGCAACCGTTTTTTCACTGGGTTTTGGTATTTCACCTTCAATATAATCATAAATAACTATCGGGAATATATTTGATTTACAAATAAAAGTATCATCAATTCGTGGAATAGGATATGCAGCAGGGAATTCTGCATTTTTTAGAATTTGCAGAAAATTTATTTCGTTTTGAACCTCTTTAGTGCTTTGTTGTTTGCAAATTCGGTAAAGATAAACCCCTTTATCTGTTTCAATCCGGTAGTTTTCATTTGCAAAACCATGCTTTAACAAGCTGTAACTTATTAATTTTCCAATATCATATCCATCCAGTACCTCAGTTATGTTTCTTTTCATTATGCAACTATTAAAGTATTAATGGTAACGCTTATTGGCTGTAGTTTAGGTATTCTGGGGTGACATATACAAAATGTAGCTTTTAAGCGATGCGAACCGCTAAAAAGCAGGTTGTTGCAAGCTACCTTTTAGCGGTTTTCCACCGCTTAAAGGTTAACCAAGCACCCCAGGATATTTAAACCAGAGCCCGCTTATTTAAAAGCCGGGCAATAATATATTACATATCTTCGACAGAATAGCCTTTATATTCAATAGAATGGTTGTGAAACTTGTTGAGAAGCTTTTTAGACTTTTCTTTTAGTTTTGGTATTGAAATTTTATCTTTATTTAATTTTACCTCTACAAAAAGAACCTTTTTATTAATTTCATCCACAGCCACAATATCAATTTCATTAAAATTGCCTTTTTCCCAATAATTTCCAATCAATGAATATTTTTTTGTGAGTTTTAGCTTTTCTATAAAATATTTTTCCAGGTAGCGACCTGAATAAATACTAAAATCACGTTTGACAATATTTTTCACATAATCAAAATTACCTATTTCAATTGCACTACGGTATTTGTACATAAAACGGAACCAGAAATTAAGAAAATTATCATCAATCAGATATTTAACAGTCCTGCTACCTTCTTTTGCAAATAGGGGCTTAACTTTTTTTATAATGCTATATTCTTTTTCAAGCCTGTCCAGGTGACCACCAACGTTTTTTTCTAAAATTGATTCAATATCCGTTCTTGAGGTTTTAGAAGATGCAATCAGCGACAAAATAGAAAAGTAGGTGGAATATTCTTTACCAAACTCTTCAATAAGTATGTTTTTTCCCTCATCCAGAAAATATGAATTTTCGCGAAATACCTCATTAATTATAGAATCATGATCCAATATATTTTTGTCAGCAAAAAGTTCAACATATTTAGCCACTCCCCCTGTTACAGTATAAAAAGAAAGCATATCTTTTTTTGTAAACTTTGAATTACCTTCCTTTAAAATTTCTTCTAAAGAGGACACATTAAAAGGTTTCAGATAAATACGTTCGTTTAACCTTCCAAACAAAGGTTCTTTTGAGTTTTCAAATATTTTTTTCATTAAGGAATAAATAGAACCACTTAATATCAAATTCATATTACTTTCATCTTTATTCCTGTCCCAAATATTTTGCATCTCAGAATAAACAGCAGGATTAACCTGGTTAAATTCCTGAAACTCGTCAATCACAAGGGAAAAAGGTCTTGTTTTTGAAGTTTCCAAAAGCAAGGCAAACAAATCTTTAAATTTTGAAATTTCGCCAAAAACAGGGATATTTAATTTATTTTTTACTTCCTCAATAAATTCATTGCAAAGAAGTTTTTCATTTTTCCTGGCAATAAAAAAGTATAGAAAGTTTTCATTTTCAAGCGATTTCAATATAAGCCGTGTTTTACCAATGCGCCTCCTGCCAATTATGGCTGTTATATGCGATGTTTTTTCAGACATTTTTCGTATATCCGAAAGTACCTGGAGTTCAGTTTTTCTGTTATAAAACCTCATAAACAAATATTTCAGCAACCACCATTACAGTAATCGCGGTTACGCAAATATACAAATAATAATCCAAATAAGGTTTCTATATCCTTGCAAACTTAATAAGCGGGCTGTAATTATCCTTATCTGCCTCAAACAGGGCATTAAGGTATTCACTGCGCATATCACTTTTTGGAGCCAGGTTACCGCTGCCCCAGGAAAAAACAGGCCTGCCGAAACCGTGTTCAATTAAAACATCAGCAATGAGACGTGAATGGCGCCCATTGCCATTTGGGAAAGGGTGGATATGTACCATGCGGTGTTTAAAGCGGATCGCTATTTCATCTTCGGTAAATGAATTATTGTTTACCCAGAATCTACAATCATCCAGCAGGTATTTTAATTCAATGCCTATTTGAAATTTATCGACACCAATATTTTTATTTGATTTTCGGAACTCACCGGCCCACCGCCAGGTTTGGTCAAACATTTTTTTGTGCAGTTTCCGAACAAACTGCTCGCTTAAAATGTCGCTTACTTTAAAATGCTTTTTCATTGTCCAGGCAATTGCCCTTTCAATATTTTGTTGTTCAAATTCATCAAGCTCAGCCCTTGTAGAGATGCTCTTGATGAGCAAACCTTCTTTCTCGTCTTCGTCGAGTGCTGTTTGGCTATCGATGTAATCCAGTTCTAATCCCATAAATATTTTGGCATTTCACGTTTAATTTCGTCAGCCATATCTTCTATTGCCTTCCTAATCCGATCTGTAGAATTCATTTGATCCTCCAGGCTCATAGTTGTTGATGTACGTAAAACAATGGTTTCTGCAATTTCAAAGGCTCTCTTTTCTATCATGGCATTTAAAGTCCTCTCTTTAGGTATAAAACCATATACCAGACGCATGTCCAGTGCATTGCCAACTTCTTTTAATGTGTTTAAGGTGATTGCGCCGTTTTTTTCACGTAACTCTAATTCTTTTACGCTTTGTGCGGTAATATTAAGCTTTGTACCTAATTGTTTCAAAGTCATTTTCAGCGCTGTGCGAATAGCATATATCCAACCCTCTGACGGGGTAACCAAACTATTAACAGAAGAAAGTGTCTCAAACTTACGATCAAGCTGGTCAATTAATAGTTTTAATTTTAAATCTTTCATTACATACCCTTAAAATTGCAACACAAAAATAAGGCTAAAGCCTTAAAAAAGCAAATCTTCTTAAGGTTATAACCTGAATTACTGTCGCATTTTTAAGGACAAAACCTAAAATAAGCACTTTTAGTAATTTGTGTTTTTATTTTTGGCTTTTAAAATTCTCTTCAAATGTATGAATAATTTTTGATAAAAAAATAAAATTGTCATGAAATTTATCATGTTTTCAATATTTTTTTGTATAGCAAATTTTTACCTATATACTCCAAATTTATTTTCGGAAATTTTTATAAAATTTTAACTTAATTATTTTAAATCCTGAAATTTTAATTGGAAATATTGCTAACAACTCAAGCCTTTCAGAATGGCTATTTTGTAAAGCATTGTGGTTAAATAGGCTATATATAAAAAGTCCACAGATAATACAAATGAACGCAGATAAACCAATGGATTAAAAAATAAATGCTACATTTTTTTACCAGAAATCAATCAACTTAACATCAAATATAAGTACTGAATAAGGGGGGATTTTGTTTCCAGTTCCATTTTTGCCCCAGGCCAGTTCACTTGGGATAAAGAATTTGTAACGTGCGCCTTTTTTCATTAATTGCAGGCCTTCCTGATAACCTTCGATTAATTCTTGCATTTTCACCTCTGAAGGTTTGTTTTCTTTGTAGGTGTCTTCTATTATAGTCCCATTTACCAGCTGGCACCTTTGGTGTACAGTTATAATGGCCTTCTCGTCAGGTTTCTCACCATTACCCTCGTCAATTATCAGGTATTGCAAACCTGAGCCAGTTTCAACAACACCTTCCTTATTCCGGTTTTTTGCGAGGAAATCTTCACCAGTTTTTCGGTTATTCCCTGCAGAACCCCTGCTACGGTCTCTTTTTTTTCTGTTAGCCACTTTAATGGATGGTTTTTACTTGTAAAGGTATCAAAAAAAAGATAATTCGAATAAAGGGATGATATTGATATTTCAATATAAAAAAAGCTGCGTATTCACTAATAATAAACAACTGGTCGAAATTATTAGTGCATTTGCATTTAATACAAATAGTTCACAACTATAAAAAATTACTCAACTTTATTCCAAAAAATATAGTCCGTGGTTTTGAAGGTCCGTAAATATAGCCAGCATCACGGTATTTTCCCTGGTCAAAATCGTTTTGGTAACTATTAAAAATGTTTTGTACACCCCCGTTCAGTTGTAACCAGGCTTCATTGGATAGTTTGAAGTTATAGGATAATTTTATTCCGGTATCAAAAAAAGCATCGCTCGTAACCAATTCTTCTTCCATAATAATATTCCCGTTTGCATCATAACCTCCTGCCAAATGAGGGACCAACATTGAACCTGTATAATTACCACTCAAGGAAGTTGAAAATTGTTTAAAAGGGCTGTACGTAAATACCAAGTAACCATATTGCTTAGGAGATTTCATTATTTCAGTTGCAGTATTGGCCTCATCTTCACCCCATTGTTGGGCAATTTCGTATTCTGCACGCTGAATGGTGCCCCCCATTTGTAATTGTATGTTTTTTGAAAAAGCAATTTTCCCTTCAATATTCACACCTGCCACAAAGGCACCTTCCTCAGCATTTACCTTTATAACTTCAAGCTGTTTGTCATCTTCATGAAAAACAAACTCTTTTGAAAATGGATCAAGCAGTTGTGTATAAAAGCCTTCCACTAAAAAATAAGCCTGAAAATTATCTTTTGTCAACGTATAATCTAAAGACCCCGAAACACTATGCGATGTTTCCGGTTTTAAGTTATCAGATATTGAATGAACATGCATACGGGCTGCTGAAGCCTCAATATGCAAATCTTCATCAAAAACCTGGGGCGAACGATAGCCTTTTGCATAGCTCCAACGCATTTGTACATCTTGTGACAGGTTAATCAAAATATTTCCCCGAGGAATAAATACCGGTTTTACTCCTAATGCTTTATCAGGGACATCGTAACGTACACCCAATAAAAATTTTATTTTATTGAATGACCATTCTGCCTGCAAAAAAGTACCGATATTATTTAATTTTTGTGCAACAATGGTTCGTCTTTCAACATACTCATTATTTTGGTAGTCCAGGTAGCCCAATTTTTCATCAAGCAAGTCGCTATAAGTATCTTCAAAACCGGTAGTTAATTTACCCGGGGCAAAAAGCATTTGTGAAAACGATTGTGCATACTGAAAACCTGCTACTCCCGACAAATCTTTAGTATTACCATATCCGGCAGGATTATATTCTGCGCCATAATAACTATCTCTGTCAGTATATTGCCCTGAAACAAAAACAGATAGCTTTTTTTGATAATCTTTGGATGTGATATCATAATTAATTCCACCACCCAATATATTATGAATAACTTGTTCTGTAATATCGGTGATATGCGGAAGCTCATCGAATTTATTACCACCTCTCCTAAATTCATTTAAAGCATGCAAATCAATACTAATTTTAGAATAATGGCCCGGTTTATAAAACGCACTGAAGCCACCGGAAAGATTCTTAAGTTTTGTAATTTCTGAAAAAGAATCATTATTAGCATCATACGGTTGACGATTACGATACATACCAAAAAGGAATATACCACTGTTTCTGTCCTCTGTTACTACTGAACTGTTAAAGTTAAGCAGGTAATCACTGCTCTGATTATCTATTAATGAGTAATTACCACTTAACTGGTAACTATTAAAAAGCGGGTCGCGTGTAATGATGTTAACTGTCCCTGCTATAGCATTTGCCCCAAAAAGAGCTGAACCGCCACCTCGGACAATCTCCAAACGGTCAATCATTGTGGTTGGAATATGTTCCAAACCATAAACCCCACTTAAGGCACTAAAAATAGGACGGCTGTTTATTAATATTTGTGAATAATTGCCATCCAAACCATTCATACGTAGCTGTGTAAAACCACAATTCTGGCAATTGTTTTCAACCCTCAAACCTGGTTGAAAGTTCAAGCCATCAGCTGCACAAACCGCCCCGGTACTTTCAATAAGTTTTGTGTTAATGACATTTATGATAACCGGTGTTTCAGATCTGTCTACTTCGTTGCGATCAGCGGTAACGACAACTTGTTCCAAGCCAATATTGTCTTCTTTCAATTGAAATTTAATTTCTTTTGTTTGATCAGGCTCAATTTCAACGGTTTGTTCATCAGCTTTGTATCCTACAGATTGGGCCCGTACTGTAACTGAACCAACCGGTACATTTGATAAGGTATAATGACCACTAACATCAGTTGTTGTGCCAATATTGGTTCCTTTAACAATGACATTCACAAAAGGTAAATGCTCACCATCTGAAATAACTTGGCCTACTATAACTGCATCGTTGTCCTGAGCTGATATTTGTAATGAAATTATTGATAATAGTATTATTGATAATATTTTTTGCATGATATTGTTTTTAAAAAAGAAAATTTTCGGAAAGTTTACCGAAATATTTAGTCTGAAATAATTAATTTTCAACAATTTACATCTGGCAAATTTTATTAAATAGCTGTTTATCTATTGTTTAAACCTGCAGAAGGTTGTTAAATAAAACTTTTAAACTGTACTTAGTGGAATAAAGCTAATAGTTAGATAAAATAAGGAGGTGCCCTGCCCGAATAATTTTCTAACCAAGCTTCTTTAATAAAAATCCTGGTGCAAGGTGTACATACTTTCTTCGATAAAAAGAAAAATGCAGTAGATAAAACCAATAAAAAAGGAATTAAGCCAAAAATATCAGATAGGAAATTAAGAAATATTAGCTCAAAAGGTGTATGTTTATGATTTTGAAAGGGTGTTGATGAATTATCTGTTTTAAAAGGATGGGCATGATTAATTAATTGTCCATTAGGAAGTATATGCGTATGCCTGTTATTTGAACCATTGAAAAACAGCACCATAATGACCGGGATCATTAATAAGGTAATAATTTTTGCTATTTTTCTTATTTGCGACATTAAAATTCTAAAAATTAATTTGCTGCAAAAGTGGTCTTTTTCCCGGACACTACAATACCTAAAAATGGTTAAATTGAATATTTGTGATAAAAAACACATTTTTTGTTTGTTGAAGTAAATCCACAATAAATCATAAAAAAAATGAATTATTCTGAAAATTTTATAAGCAATTTTAACTTATGGTTGATTAGCTTTACCTTTGCAAAGATTTGGTAATTAGCCCTTCGGCTTTGCTAAGGGTAATGAATTTGTAATTAGTCATTGGACAATTAAATTTACAATTCTTCATAAATATCTAGTTCCCAGCTCACTAAAGCAATTGTCAAACAAATTTAATATCATGATTTTTAGCGAATTAAATATAAATACACCTTTACTAAATGCCCTTAACGATATAGGTTATGAATATCCGACACCGATCCAAAAAGAAGCTTTTTCTGTTATTCTTTCCGGCAAGGATGTAGTAGGTATAGCCCAGACCGGTACCGGAAAAACATTTGCGTACTTGCTCCCTCTTCTAAAACAGCATAAATATTCTGAGCAAAGAAACCCGCGTATTTTAATTGTTGTACCTACGCGTGAATTGGTTTTGCAAGTGGTTAAGGAAGCAGAAAGACTGACAAAGTATGTAAATATTCGTATTGCCGGCGTGTATGGTGGCACCAACATCAACACACAAAAACAAATGGTTTACAATGGGTTGGATCTTTTGGTAGCAACACCCGGGAGACTTATTGACCTGGCGCTAACAGGTGTTCTGCGCCTGAAATCTATTCAAAAACTGGTTATTGATGAAGTAGATGAGATGCTTAACCTGGGTTTTCGAAAACAATTAATTGACCTTATGGATATGTTGCCTAAAAAAAGGCAAAACCTAATGTTTTCAGCTACATTATCTGATGGTGTGGATCAATTGATTAAGGAATTCTTTTACGAACCCCAAAAAATTGAAATAGCAGCCCATGGTACCCCATTAGATCAAATAATCCAGCAGGCTTATCATGTCCCAAACTTTTATACCAAGGTAAATTTACTTGAAAATTTACTTTTAGATGAGGAAAGTTTAAGTAAAGTATTGGTATTTGTTGATAGCAAAAAACTAGCCGATCGTTTACATGAACATTTAGGGGAAAAATTTTCTGACCAGCTTGGGGTTGTTCATTCCAATAAATCGCAAAATTACCGGATAAATTCATTGAAACGTTTTGAAGATGGCACACACCGGGTATTGATTTCAACAGATATTATGGCACGTGGCCTGGACATTTCAGATGTGACACATGTAATTAACTTTGATACTCCCGAAGTGCCGGGTGATTACCTTCACAGGATTGGCCGAACCGGAAGGGCTGACAAAACAGGTGTGGCCATTACGTTTATTAATGAAGCAGAACAAGCATACCAAATGGACATTGAAAAAACCATGAAAAAAACGATTCCTATGGAAGCTTTGCCTGAAAATCTGGAAATTTCAAATGTGTATACGGAAGAAGAAAGACCATCCTTACATGATAAAAGTTATTTAAAAGAGCCTACACTTAAACATTCCAAGGGTGCTTTCCATGAAAAAAAAGAAAAAAACATAAAAGTGAATTCGGGATCACCTGCAAGGAAAAGAAAAACAAAAAAAGGCAAATCGGCAAAAGGAAGGAGAAGGGTATGAGATGGAATATTTTATAATGTTTATTGAACAATGAAGTTTTTTTCGATAAAACAGAAAAAGACAAAAACTATTGGCTATGATATAATTTTTGTGGGTTTTAATAATTTTATCCACAGATTATCCAGATTAACGCAGATTTTTGGAAGATTTATCTGCAGGCATTTGCGTTATCAGCGGATTCTTGAGTTAATTTTATAACCACAATATTTCATACTACAGCCAAACTATTGCATATAATCCTGCCACTTAATTAATATGTATTTTTCTTTTCCATTCTCTTTTCGGCTTAGAAAGCCAAATTCATAAACGAACAAGTAAACATCACCTTTTTTATTTTTCCAGTAGTGAGTCATAAATTTAGGGTTAAATCCTTCTTTTAAGAGTATTTCTGCCCTTACAGTAGCTTTACCCGCCTTGTTATAGGATTTCAAAATCCTGCGGTTTAATTTCAGGTGATTATCAACCAAGTTGTAAAATCTGGGCGCTTCGTCCTGGTTTTTTTTATAGTGGTAGGCACTTTTACAATGTGCATCACAGAATCTTTTATCAATTCTTCCTTTCAGTTCTTTACCACAATAAAGACAGTTTTTTTGCAATCGCATGACACGAAATTAAATTAAGTGAACAATATACGTAAGTTATTCGTATTATCTACGGTTAAATAGATTTTTTTGACTAAAATTGACCAAAAAAGGAATCATGAATATTATAATTTATTTACCGAGACCGGGTTCTAAAAGGATTAAGCTGCATATACCCTATCAAATGAAGGCGGAAAGGGAGCTGATAAAGAAAATGCAAACCCGTTTTTACCACTCAACACAGAGAAAGTGGAGTGTTGTGAACTCTGATAATAATATGGAATTGCTAAAAAAAATGTTTGCAGGCAAATATGAAACTAAAGAAGAGCAACGAACCATTAAGCAGCCACAATTTACACTGAATGAAACCTCCTTACTGGCTTTAAGCCTTGCTGAACAAAAACTGATATTAAAAGGTTACAGCCCCAATACACTCAAAAGCTACAAATCAGAATTGGCAAGTTTTTTAAAATATTTTGAAAATCATGAACTTAAAAACATTACAAAAGACCAGATTGAAAGCTATATTTACTATATGATAAATAAGTATAAAATTAGTGAAAGTCGTCAAAATAGTGCGATCAATGCTATTAAATTTTATTATGAGAAGGTATTAGATATGCCCCGTGAATATTATGATATCGAACGCCCGAAAAGGGCAAATCAATTGCCTAATACATTAAGTGTAAAAGAAGTATACAAACTTATTAATGCTCCTGTCAATTTAAAGCACAAAGCAATTCTTTATACAATCTATGCAGCCGGTTTAAGAATGAGTGAACTGCTAAACCTACGGGTAAAGGATATCCGTTCGCAAGAAGCATATATATTTATAAAAGGTGCAAAAGGGAAAAAAGACAGGCATACGGTGCTTTCAGAAAACCTTTTGAAATTACTACGAAAATATTATAAAAAACATCGTCCTTCATACTGGTTATTTGAAGGGCAGGAAGGTGGAAAATATAGTGCAAGTAGTGTACAATCAATATTTAGGATGGCACAGAAAAAATCAGGAGCAAACCCCTGGTCAACACCACATACATTACGGCATTCGTTTGCAACTCATTTATTGGAAAATGGTGAGAATTTGAGAAACATACAAGTTCTTCTGGGACATGAAAGTAGTAAAACTACAGAGATTTACACACATGTGATTGGGGTGAACAATAAAAAAGTTAGGAATCCTTTGGATATAATGATGCAGAACATTACTTTTAGCGTGTAAATCCAGTATTTTTTGAGATTTAAAGAGGAAGAGGAAGCATGCAGACAATGCAGAAATATCCACAATAAACTTCAAAAAAGCTGGGCATATACAAATGTTAGCATTAATTGAAATTAAGGAAAAATTATGAGGAGTATATTTTTGCTATTAAATTTGATTTCGATAATAAACCTCTTTGCACAAGAGAAGTATATGGTTGATACCTTAAGTATTAACGAAAATACCAAATTAATTGGTAGGCATCCACCATATTACAAGCCCAAATCCTATAATTTGAATTTCATCATTGAGAATCCAAAAGAAATAAAAGAGGCGATTAAAGCTTTTAAAATAAAAGAAAAAACTGCTAATAATGATAGAAGTAATGTGTTTTGGATTTCAATAATACAAGATAATCATGAATTAATACTTTGGCAAGTAAACCCGGAGGCTAAAAGTTTTTATCTGGGTGACCTCTCATATAGTATAGATATTGATATAATTAAGGCTTTGCATGAAAAGTTTCCATTTGAATATCGAGACGAAGAAAAAGTATTCAAAACGAAAGAAGAGTTTACAGCATATTTTGAAGAACAAAAGAAAAATAAAAATTTCTTGTTTAACTACGGACCAGAATTTTTATATGAAGGAAGTTTTGAAGTTGTATTTCCAACCAATGATAAATCTGGTGAAAACTTTGAAAAAAAAGTGGAAAACTTTGAAAAAACAATGGGGAAAATCTCTAACTATTTGAAACCACGTATAGAAAAAATTGACAGTATAAGTAAGAACCGTATTTCTTACAATTTTGATACAAAAGATTGGAATGACCCGACAAAAATTACTATTTCGGTTGAAGGTAGTCGAAAACTATTTGATAATTTAATCTTAAAGAATCCTATAAAACAAAATTGGAAATATACGATAGAAAGTGGATCATTTTATTACAAGGTAACTAATGCTAACAAAAGCTATACCCAATAAGGGTTTCAGAACGAAATGAAAAGGCAGTGCAATTAACAAAGTCCGCATAATTTTCAATTTTGCCCTTTAAATTGCAGTAATATTGTAAAATTTTAAATTAAGCTATGTGCATAAAGGGGAAATCTGCACTTTTATTCCCTTACATGGGCATAGCCCAGCGTTATGGGCAAGTATTAATTGGATTTTGCGAAGGAGTAAATCCGAATGCTAAACGCAATTATTTATGAGCGGATTTTGTTAATTAAAACTTTGTCGTTATTTAAAAAAAACGGTTCGACTGGATTTACAAAC
>JBDLJL010000115.1:0-16983 GCA_039714415.1 Bacteroidota bacterium | reverse complement strand
AGATTTAATTATCTCTTTACTTCAACAAAAGGATTAATCCTCACGGCCATTGCTCTTATTTCTATAATAACAGCAATATTCAATACGCTGTCAGGCCCAATGGTTGAGTGGGGGATCAGGGATATAACTGTAAAATGGCTGGGTATGGAGTTAAATCCTGCCGAACGTGCCGGTAGGATCATCATGCTTTATCATTCTATTGCAATGGCTGTTGTTGCTATTGAAGTATACATGATGACATCAATTATCCCGATGCGAAAACATGAGCAAAAAAACATTAACATGTTGGTTACCTTTGGCTATATAATGGCCATAGTATTTGGTCTTGGTTTTGCCTATTGGGGACATAATTTTTCTTTTCACGGATTATTCCTTGTTGGCCAATCACTGATATTTTTTGCTGGTGTGATGCTAGCTGTTGCTTTAAATCCATGGAAAAAGGAATATTATGTAACGAACAAAGAATTCGCTCATTTTAAGAGTGGAATAGATATGGAAAGAATGGCATTTTTCATTATGACCGTTGCTATGCTTATTTCTGCAGGATTTGGTGCTGTTACCGGTTCATTCTGGGCAAATGGCCATGAAACGTTTTTAGCTGAGGATCTTATTCGCGACCCAAACAAAACACATCTGCAAAAAGCCATTATTGGCCACTTGCACATTATGCTCACATTAATCGCTGTCGCAATAACTTTAATCATTGGGCGCTGGCTTCAATTTAAAGGAATTTTTCACAAAATTGCCATGCCCCTTATGATTGTAGGTACAATAATTATTTCAGGTGGTGTTTGGTCTGTTGTCTGGACACATCATGCACATACATTTATTTATGTTGGCTCGGTTGGTGTAATGCTCTCTGCATTAATGCTGGTAATCTACAGTTGGAAAAAACTTATTCATGACAATTCTATAGAATTGGGGTACGAAAAGCCAAATATTTTCCAAAAATTAAAAGCATTACTTCACGATCCACTAAAATTTGGCCCAACTTGGCAAATGGTGTTTATGAACTTTACAGTTAGTGGTATTGGAATTTTCATGGCTATTAAACTTGAACAAATATTCAGGGTTTGGCCTGCCAGGGAAGAAAGGATTACCCTTACTGGTCACTGGCACATTTTGGCAGCTATTATTGCGACCATTATCTTAATGTACTATGCTGATATTGCTGGTTTAAAAGGTAAAGCCCGCAAATGGTTCGGCTGGGTTATGATTATTGGATCTGACATAGCATTTGCATCTATGACCATTTATTCAATGAAACGCTTATTCATTCCAGAAGAAGTGGCTCAGGATGGTTTAATAAATACAACCATGTTATTAGCTGATTTTGGCTTAGGAGCTCTTTTAGTTATAGTCGCTATATTCTTAGGCTGGAAACTTTTTGATTTATTTAAAGGTGACGGTGTTTGGACTGAAGAAGCAAAAAATTCTGAACTGGAACTGGAAAGGACATCCAACCCCGTACTCAACCTTAAAAGAGAAAATGAATTTAACAGCGAAGGAGGTGAAGTATGAAAAAATTAATCTATTTAGCTTTCATTTTTATTGCTATATCAGCATGTAACAATAAACGAATTGTAAATTCGGAAACAAACGAGATTAATACTGGAATTGATTCTGATAGTTGGGTATTAATCCCACCAGGAAATTTTTATAGCGGAATGCATGAAAAAGAAACTATTATTGACTATGATTATGAAATGATGGTTACCCATGTAACTAATAGTCAATTTGCAAAATATCTTAATGAAGCCATGGCCAAATCTACGATAAAGATTGTAGATAATCAGATTGTTGGTTATTACAAAGGCGATAAATTTGATGGATATTTACACGAATTTGAAATTACTGAAGGCGACAAGTTACATATGCCTGTAAATGAAGCAGGTGGTCACATAAAATTGGTTAACAACAGTTTTATTGTTGATAAAGGTTATGATAATCACCCCGTTGTAATGGTAACATGGTTTGGTGCTAATGCTTATGCTGAATTCTATGGATACAGGCTTCCTACTGAGAAAGAGTGGGAAAAAGCAGCCAGGGGAAATGATACCAGGCCTTATCCATGGGGTGATGAAGTTGGTGGTTATATAACCAATTATAGAAGTGATAAAAATGCTTTACAACGATTGGTTGGGGGTAAAAAAACCCGAACAACCCCTGTAGGATATTATAATGGCCAAACCCATTCAAAAGGCAGTGGCAAAGGCAGAGGCAAAAACGTTAAAGATTTTGTCACAAAAGATAATAGAAGTCCATACGGACTCTATGATATGGGAGGTAATGTTTGGCAATGGACAGGTGATGATTATGCAGATGTACATTACCGATATATGAAAGGTGGAAGCTTTAATAATTATGAATACAATCTGGTTGTTTGGGCAAGAAATAGTGCAGGACCTGATTTTTATAACATAAATATTGGTTTTAGATGTGCAAGGGATGTGAAGGTAGAAAAACCTATTGAGACAGATGAAACTAATATTGAAGAATCAGATACTTCGGAAACATCTCAGAATTTAAAGTAATAAGAAATTAAAAACACATAGAAGGAACCAGAACACCTTCTATTGTGTTTTTTACACCAATTATTAGATACAACATCAAATATTGTTCAATAATTAATTTCTTGCTTATTGAAGATGTATTTATTTGGTAATGATAAAATCATCAAGTCATCAAATAAACGGATAAACAAATAATCAAATAATCAAAACATTATAAAATCCAAAGACACTCTAATTACTAATATTTTTATGGTAAAGAAGATTAAAGCATACTGGAAACTTATAAAAAGCTTACAAACTCTATTACTCCTTTTAACAGGAATAACAGGCTTTATAAGCACCAGATGTCCGTATACAAGTTGGGAATTAACACTATTAATGGTCATTAGCTTATTTCTGGCAATTAGTGGGACTACCGTTTTCAATATGGTTTATGATAAGGATATTGATGCAAAAATGAACCGTACAAATAAAAGGCCCTTACCGACAGGAGAAATTACAAATAAAGAAGCAATAATATTAGGTATTGTTCTCACAATCACTGGTCTGGCAATAGCATTTTATCTTTCCATACTTTACGGGATAATAATTTTTACAGGCCTTTTCATCGATTTTATAATTTATACTGTTTGGTTAAAACGTATTTCTGCATGGTCAATTTTATGGGGAGGTATTTCAGGAGGAATGCCAATACTTGCAGGTAGGGTTTTAGGTGTTGGCGAGATTGATGTTACAGGTATACTCTTAGCAACTTCTATACTATTTTGGATTCCAACACATATAATGACATTTAATATCAGGCATTTTGAAGATTACAATAATGCAAAAATTCCCACTTTTGCATCAAAATATGGATTTAAGAACACAAGATTAATCATCTCATTATCTGCTATTTTATCATCAATGGCTTTTATTTTAGGTGCTTTTGTTTTAGGAATAGAGTGGGGTTTTATTCGTGTTTTAATAATTTTAGCAGTTATTGCCTTAAGTTTTGCGGTAAATAGCATTTTAAAACCAAATGATAAAACCAATTTCAGGGTTTTTAAAGTTGCATCCCTCTATATGATAGCAGCAATGCTGATTATTGCTTTGGGATCTATTTATTTATAGAATGCAATGCCAAAAGTTAACAAAAACATATTAATTATTATAGCAGGAGTTCTTTGGACCAGTGTTGGAATATTGCTTATACGGATTGCATCTAATTGGTTTCATTTATTATCGAAGTCAGAGTTTATCTTTTCTATCATTGGTGGCCTTTTATTAGGTAGCGTGATTTCTTATTTTGGTTTTTCTAATCTTGCAAAGAAAAATATAGAAAGAATAAACCTATATTCAAATAACGTTTGTTTGTGGGCATTTCAAAAATGGCAAACCTATTTTTTAATAATTTTTATGATTGGTTTAGGAATTTTCATGCGGACAACATCTTTCATCCCTAAATTTTTACTAACACCAATGTATATTGGAATTGGCTTTGCTCTATTCACTGCAAGTTTTAAATATTATGAATTTCTTTTTAAATTAAGATATCCTGATTAATTATTCATAATATAAAAACAGCAACAATTGAATCTTAAATTAAAAAGGATAAATCTTATTTTATTTACAGGGTTTAGATGGCTTTGGGCTGGTTTCTGATTATTGCTTAGAGCATTCACGTGGATAAATCTACTCACTGAAAACCAGTTAATCATTTCAATTATTATTGCACTTATTTTATCATTAATTAAAACATATTTTATTTTTTATAAACTTACAGTCAGAAATATACAGAGAATATTCAATTCCAAAACAGAATATGTAAGTATTTTTAAATTTCATGCAGTTAAAGATCAGGTATTGATGGTGTTAATGATTTCATTTGGCTCCTTATTACGGAATACTCCATTTATACCTAAATTCTGGTTAATGCCTGTTTATATTGGAATTGGTCTTGCAATGTTTTATTCTGCTTTACTATATTTTATTTTTTTCATAAAACATCAGATAAAGGCATAAAAAGAAGAAAAATAGCACTAGTTTTTGCGCTCTACAGTGTCATATATACATGTATACATATTGAGAATGAGATTAACCCGGAAAATTCTATGAATTTCCCCTATCTGCGATAGCGACAAAGATTTACATCCAATTTTGATACCCAAAATTGGGTTCATCTAAGTCGGGATTTCGCGCATTTAGATTCATGAATAAAAAAATCCATGAATAATGCGGGTTAATAACCCTTTAAATTTAAAAAATGAAGAAAATAATATTCTCCTTAGGCTTATTCTTTATAATAAACAATATTCATTCACAAATTGGTGGTTTATCAGCATCAAAATTAGAAACCCTTTGCACTGAAACTGTTCCTGCGCAAACAATAGAATTTGAACCATTTTTCGGTTATGCTACATCAACTCGTTTTTTTGATAAAAATGGCGATATACAAGACTTATTTGCCACTAGCGACAGCTCACAGTTCTTTTCAGCACCAGGTTTTAGATTTAGTTATGGTGTAATAAAAAATCTTGAAATAGGAGTGTCAATACCAATAGATATCAGTACCGTTAGTTTTGGCGCAAAATACAAACTACCTATTGAAGGAAAACTAACTTTGGGCTTGCTTGCTGGTTATAATAGCATTGTAGGTAATAATATATATATTAGAAGAAATGCTGCTCATGAAACAAGTTCGTCTATTGCTGGAGGTCTAATATTAACTTATGAATTTTCTGACAAATTTAGTTTTGACTTTAATGCTCAATATCACGAACACTTTAATACAACTAGCGACGGACATGACAAAGGAATATGTTTTGGTACAGATGTCGGTTATTATTCAATAGAAAATATAAACTTTATAATAGGGATGAATTACTTTTTTGAAAAATATGATCTTTTTGACAAGAATTCGCATTTATTTACACTTAATCCCGGAATAGCCATTGAAAAAGCTGAAAATTTTATTTTGGTATTAAATTTACCTGTTGATTTATTTGGGAAGAATGAATTTCAAACTGTTGGTTTTGGACTTGCCTTAACCATAATATTAGATTAACTTTAAAACCCAAATTTCTGCGTTATTCGATTTTCTCAAAACACTCATTTACATAAGTAAACTCGAGCTTTGAAAAAATCGAAAGCCTTTACTTTAAATTTCCAGAAGCCATCTCTGGTAATCTCTAAACACTAAAAATAAAAAAGATTAATTATTTTTTTATTCTATTTTTTCTCTTTGAAGTAATTAGTTCAAAAGTCAAAATTGCCAATAATGAACCTAAGCCACTTGCTAAAACATCCAATGAGTCATAGTGCGTGCTTGCTCCCCACTTGGGTCTTAATTCTTCAACAGTTAAAATTACGAAAATTAATAATGAAGTTAAATAAATAATATGACGACCATATTTTGGCTCTTTTATTAAAACGGCATTCACCGCAGCTATGATTATAATATAGGCTGCTATAAAATTTGGGAAACATCCTATTAGAACACTAACAAATGGCATTTAGCCATATAAGGGACTTAAAAACTCTTTGTTTAAAGAAACCAGCCCAAACAAGAGAACGAACAAAAATAAATTGATAACAATAATTCTTTGTTTACATTTCAGGGAATAGCTTTTTGAACTTTTTTGGTAATGATACATTTACTGATATCTGTTCACCTGTAATAGGATGTGAAAAATTCAGGCAAGATGCATGCAAAAAAAGTCCTTTGCCCTTAAGTATCAAACCCTCTTTTCCATATTTTAAATCTCCAAAAATCGGGTTACCAATTCCCGCCATATGTATTCTCAACTGATGTCTTCTGCCCGTGTGGGGTTTGAGCTTTGTAAGATTTAGAAATTTGTATTTTGGAGATGAAAGCCTGCTCAAAATTTCGAATTCTGTTTTTGCTGTTTTGTTTTCAATTTTAGTGTTAATAATACCACTATCTTCGATTAACCCAATGGTTACAGCATAATATATTTTTTCTATTTTCCTTTCTTCAAACAACTTATTTAGAGCCATCACCGCCTGTGTGGTTTTGCCGACCAATAAAACTCCACTAGTAGGATAGTCCAGGCGATGTATCGGTTCCGGCCTGTGCAAAGCATCCTTTTTAATACTTTCTTTCAGATTGGTTGGCAAGGCATTTTCCAGTGTCCATTTTTTATTTCCGCTGACAACCATACCAGCCGGTTTGGTTACAATTGCCAGGTAGTCATCTTCAAAAACAACTTCAATATTTAAATTAATACTTGGTTTATTTTCCTGAAATTTGCTTTGATAAAGTTCTATAATTTCTTCGCCCCTAATATAGTCAGCAGTATAGCCAATTTCGCCATTGACTGTTACCAACCCTTTTTTTATGGCATTCTTTATTCCTTTTTTTGATCTAATCGTTTTAAAAATACCCGGAGTAAAATCAGATAACCTCACCTCCTTTTCAAGAGTTGGCACTTTATATGATTCTACCTTTTTAAATTGATCCTCAAATGTCATTTTTACAAATGTAC
Organism: Bacteroidota bacterium; assembly: GCA_039714415.1. Classification (GTDB taxonomy): domain Bacteria; phylum Bacteroidota; class Bacteroidia; order Bacteroidales; family NBLH01; genus NBLH01. Next base: position 9,986 of record JBDLJL010000115.1, on the reverse strand, counting down.
TAAAATTGTTAAATGAATCGGATTATTCCCAGCCTTTAAAACTGGAAATAAATAAAGGGTTGTACTTCTTCGGATTTAAACTGAATGGTCAATTGTACCAGAACAATAAAGACCAGCAGTTTAACCACATAAGGTGAACGAACATAGGTTTGCAGCATATAATCGTTCCATTTCTGAGGTGGAAAATGCATTAAGAAACCAATGATGACCAAAATCAGCCAGGTACTACGTGCTTTGGCAAAAGGTAAAGCAAATGAAATATTCATATCCGTAATAACTTTCCTAACCATAATCCAGGCTACATCAAATGCTTTGGTTCGTTCATTAACGATTATTTCTTTTTGTCCATCTTCATCCCTAACGTCTACAAAAAGCATTTTTTGTCCATCCACTTCAAATGTTTCACTAATTGTTTTTACCAGGGAATCTTTTTTAAATACATTTAAGGAAAGAGTAGCCAAATTATCCTTGCTTGATATTTCGGTTTCTACTATATTTTCATCATCAACTGGCATATTATGAGTAAATACACGTGTATTAATATCTGCTGCACGAAAGAAAACCCAAAGAAAAATAACAAAAACAAATGTAACTGACCAGGACATAAAATTTACATAATGGCGGTCCGGCACTTTCTCTAAAACATTGCTCAATGCTTTATGAATAGCCAATCCTACACCGTGCATAGCCCCCCAGAAAACAAATTTCCAGGATGCACCATGCCATAAACCACCCAGTAACATAGTGATAAACAAGTGTATATACATACGAACTTTTCCTTTACGGTTTCCTCCTAAGGGTATATACAAATAATCGCGCAACCATGATGACAAAGAGATATGCCATCTGCGCCAAAAATCCGTAATATTGAATGCTTTATATGGAAAATTAAAGTTTATGCCCAAATTAAAGCCCATGATTTTGCCTAAACCAATTGCCATATCAGAATATCCCGAAAAGTCCATATATATTTGCAGTGTATAACCAAAAATGGCCATCAGGTTTTCAAAGCCGGAATAGTGCATGGGGTCAGCAAATACCAAATCGTTATATTGTGAAATATAATCAGCTATTACTGCTTTTTTAAAAAGCCCAACCATAATCATCCACAGGCCTGCATAAACATCTTCTCTTTTTATTTTTATTTTTTTCTCTAACTGCGGTAAAAACAGGTTTGCTTTAACAATTGGGCCTGCCACCAATTGAGGAAAAAAGGAAAGATAAAAAGCGTAATCCAAAATACTTTGGGTAGGCTTTATCTTTTTCCAGTAAACATCTAAAACATAGCTTATTGACTGAAATGTATAAAAAGAGATTCCAATCGGCAAGAAAATATCTAAAGGTTGAAAATTATTACCTGCAATAGCATCCCAATTTTCGACAAAAAAGTTGGTATATTTAAAATAAGCAAGAATACCAAGGCTAACCCCAACTGAAAGTGTAAGCCACAACCTTTTCCAAACCAATTGTTTTGCCCGGGTAATTAAAATTGCAAAGCTGTAATCAGTAAATGTCGTAAAAACCAAAATCCACAAATACCATCCACTTGATTTATAATAAAACAAAAAACTAAAAGCAATAACATAAAGCGTTACAGCCAGTTTTTTCTTATGAATAAGTGTATAAATCGTAATAAAAAAGGCAAATAGCACAAAAAACACCCCGCTATTAAAAATCATCGGGTTTTGTGGGTCGTAATTAAATAATTCTGATATATATCTTAATAAATTCATGTAAAGATTAACGTTTTTTCAATCTAAATATATTGCTATTTGGAAAAGAAATACGAGTTGCAGGTAACGTTTAGCAAGTTTAAGACAGCTCTTAACTTGTAACCCGCAACTCGTACCCTGAAACCAAATATTCCAATTTGAACAACATTTTAACGAAAGTTTTGTATTAAATATTTATTTAAGTGGTTGTAAAATAGTTAGGTTGGCACTTTTTTTAGTCCTTTCAATAGGTTTTTCCATAATTATCGGATATCGACTTTCATTCATTACCCACACGGCAACTGAATCCATCCATAATGCTGCTGATGATTTGGTTGGGTGCGCCCCGTCTTTTGTACGTTTGTAATTAAGGTTTTTTGAAGGAAAATATCTCCCTTTGCCCACATTCCTTTTAATCATGGTATTAATTCCTGTATCATCTTTCCAGTTTGGAGGACCAACCCATACAAATTTGAGGGTATCCAACTGATTCATTATATTTTTCACATATTGAGTTCGTTTCTTAATAATATTACCCACGAAAAGTTCATTAGCCCCTAGCACTAAAAAAACGTAGGTAGGCTTATATTCTTTTATAAAATAACTTAATGTATCATAGCTACCATACCATTTTGTTTGTGAGCTGTACCAAATTACCGTTTTAAGATCATGCTTATTAAAAAAAGTATAATCCTTCATTCGTAACATAAGGGACTCAATCATTGAATCTCCTATTAGCAATATCCTTTGTGAGGTAGTATCCAGTTCATTCTTTTTTCTAATAGTATCCAGTCTTTTCAGAGATTTCCCAACGTTATTTTCCGGAATCCCCAAAACGAAGTTTCGTATATTCGTTTTTTTTAATTCAACACCGGCCAAATTCAGCTTATAATCCGTAAACGAGTAAACAGTTAATATACCAAAAGTTACGACCAATAACCCTATTACTTGTACAATTCCCTTCATTACTTATCTTTCTGTTTTAGTGATTGTATAAACAACCACTTTAATAATCCTTTTTCTTTATAAGCCGGAATCCAGCTTCCATGCCCTACGCCTTTATATTCAGTATATTTTGGACTGCCACCTTCTTTCCTGATAGCTTCAATCATATTCCTGCTGCGTTCCACTTTCACAACTTTATCATCAGCCCCATGGAAAGCCCAAATTTGGATATCTGCTATCGATTTTGCCGTATTTTCATCACCACCACCACAAATTGGCACGGCTGCAGCAAATTTATCAGGATATCTGGCAATAGCATCCCATGTCCCAAAGCCTCCCATTGAAAGCCCGGTTATGTATATTCTTTGAGGATCTATCGGATATTTTTGTATTAAAGAATCTATCAAATCCATGGTTAATTGCATTGATTCTGACGGATTCTGTGTCATTGTATGTTTATCAAGATCCCATTTTACCTCAACCCATCTTTTATTTTTTGGACATTGTGGTGCAATTACAAACGCAGGATATTCTTTTCTATTCTCTTGATTTAAAAACAATTCAGAAATATGCATAACCTGAATCTTGTTATCATCCCCCCTTTCACCTGAACCATGCAAAAAAAGAATTAAAGGATATTTTTCAAGCTGACTTTCTTTATCTATATTTTTTTGAGGGCACAAAATATTATACAATAAGCTATCCTGCTTAGAAGAGTGAAACACCTTTTTTTGAAAACCTTCCTGAGCCTTTACCCCTACCAAATTAATCACTAGCAATACAGTAATAGACAAAGTTTTCCGGAAAAAATCCGAATTTATTCCTTTATACATATCTCTATTTTTTTTGCAGGGCAAACCTACACATTTTTTTTCATTCATGTATATACAAGTGTGCAAAATTTATCTACTAAATAATTCTATAATATCGTATTAAAATTATTAATCTGAAATAACTCGAATAACTACCAGTTCATCAAAACCAAAACAAAACATATATGCCTGATTAACAACCCTATAACAAAACATATTATTTCTATATTTTTTGCAAGCTTTTTACTATGTTTACAATTTAATTTAAAGACTTAAAGTATATCCACAAAAAGCACAATCTCATGCGCTGTTTTAGCACATAAATCAACCTAACAAGATGAAATTACAGCATTATAAAGTTGACTATCTATACTTTACACTACATGGTACATATTTTGATATTTTCAAAATTTTAACCTTCAAACTATATGTTTTATGAAAAAATTATTGCTTTTTCTTGCTTTGTTTTCGTTGATGGGGATACAAATTTATGCCCAAAACACGATTACGGGTACAGTAACAGGTGCAGATGGCGATCCGGTAATCGGCGCTACAATAACCGCAAAAGGCCATGCCGGAATAGGGACAATTACTAAATTAGATGGGACTTATTCATTGGATGTCCCATCAGGGGTAACCACTTTGATTTTCTCATTTGTTGGTATGCAAAACCAGGAAGTAGAAATAGGAGGACGAACGACTATTTCTGTAACACTTCAAAATGACGATATTGGAATTGATGAAATTGTCATTACAGCTTTAGGTTTAGAAGCGGATAGGGACAAATTATCCGGAACAATCACCACTGTTAGTTCAGAGTCCATTAAAAATACAGGGGAATCCGGAATAATTCAAAGCCTTTCAGGAAAAACTTCAGGGCTGAATATTGTTCAAAGCACAGGCGATCCGGGGGCTGGCGCTTATATTCAAATTAGAGGACAAAGTACAATTACTAAAAGCATTCAGCCTTTAATAATTATTGACGGTGTCCCGGCAATTAATTCAAGTAGTGGAGACTCTCATGTGGTTTCACAACAATCCCGCCTAAACGATATTAATTCTAATGATATTGAAAGAATAGAGGTTTTAAAAGGGGCTTCTGCCGCAGCAGTTTGGGGAACCAGGGCTGCTAATGGGGTTATAATTATCACAACAAAGTCAGGAAAAGGGAAAAATAAAGGTATAAGTGTTAACTTTAAATCAGGTTTCTATTTTGACCAAATCGGCACCGAATATAAAAAACAAAATGTTTTTGGCCAGGGTAGGGATGGATTCTTTGAAACAAATGTAGGCGAAAGCTGGGGAGATAAAATTAGTGAAAGAGCCGGTGGCCTGGATGAATTTGCAAAAACCGGACAATTTTTTCTTGCAGAAAATGGAAATAAATATTACCCCATTAATGTAAAAAACTCAACTGAGGTATTTGATGATGCTAACAGGGAGCAAGTCTTCAGAAATGGTTTTTCATCAGATATTCATCTTGGAGTTAATCTAAAAAGTGATAAAAGCAATACATACATCAGTTTTGGTAATTGGGACCAGAAAGGTGTTTTAAACGGACAGTCTGACTATAAGAAGTCTAATATAAGAGTAAACTATACATTAAACCCTACCAACAAACTAAGGTTTAAATTAAATACTTTTTATTCAAACATTTCCAGTAACCGAATCCAACAGGGGTCAAACACATCCGGATTATACCTGGCTTACTTAAGGACTCCGGCCGATTTTGACAACACTGATTACAAAGGTACATATTACGATAATGATGGCATACCTCACAGAAATGCACACAGGTCTTATCGAAGGTATTTAGGTGACAGGCCTCCTGTATATGCCAACCCCGGATGGGTTTTAAATGAAATGATAAATACTTCACAGGTTAACAGGATAATGCTAAGCCCGGAAGTACAGTATGATATAATAAAAAGAGATAAGCTGAGTTCAAGGTTGACGATGAGGTTTGGTAACGATATTGCAATAGATAACAAAAATACATTTTACCCTGTAAATACCAGGAGTAGCAGACCTGACGGACGTTATATAGAAAGTTGGCGGTTTGAAAGCCAACATTTATTTCAAGCCTTTAACAGAACTGTTCACAATTTAGGCAATTACAATTTATCATGGATAATTGGTGGACAATACGAAATACGCAACATTCAGACCCATAGTGGTACTATGACTTCTTTTATCAATGTAGAAGATCAAATACTGGACTATGCAAACGCAACAAATGAGAACAAATATCCGAGTACGTATGAATGGCACAAGTATAAAATGGCGGGTTATTTGGTTGTAAATTTGGACATATATGACCAGGTCTTCTTAGAGTTTACCGGAAGGTCTGAAAAGTCAAATGCTTTTAGTAATATTATTTTTTACCCATCTGCTTCTGTTGCATGGCAGTTTACAAAAACTTTAGTACCAGAGAATGCTATTTTATCTTTTGGTAAACTAAGGGCATCTTACGGCACAGTGGGTGTTGAGCCAGCCTTGTATAATGGTGGTACCGATTACATAAGTGTGAGTGTAGATACAAGGTGGTCAGATCTTCTGGATGCCGATAATTATGGAGGCGGCCTGCGCAGGTCAAGGAGACAAGGTAATAGTGATTTAGTACCTGAAAGAAAAACAGAGATTGAGCTTGGTACAGATTTAAGATTGTTAAAAGATTATTTAACGATTAATGCTACTTATTATCAAAACCGGATTGAAGGTGCAATTTTTGCAGTTGATGTTCCGGCATCAACAGGTTACTCTTCGATTTATGGAAACGCAGGATCCTTATCTAACCAAGGGGTTGAAGTTGATGTAACTGGTAATATTTTAAAGAAAGGAGATTTTAGATGGGATGTTCTTTTGAATTTCTCCCAAAACAAAAACCTTGTTGAAGATTTAAAAGGTGTAGAATCAATATATCTTGCCGGTCATACCAATGCTTCCTCAAGAGCTGTTGAAGGCTATGCATTAGGGACGCTTTGGGGAGGACGATTTGAAACTGATGAAGCAGGAAGTTTGGTACTTGATGATAATGGTTTCCCTTCAAATGCAACAGAACATGGAATACTTGGGGATCCAAACCCTGATTACAGAGCCGGTTTGGGAACAACATTATCTTATAAAGGCTTTTCTGCAAATGTGCTATTTGAAACTTCGCAAGGACAGGATATGTGGGCCGGAACTTATGGGGTATTAAACCACTTCGGTGTAAGCCCAAATACTGCAAATGAAATCACATTGGAGAACGATGTAGTCAATTATTTGGGGAATACTATACCCGCAGGAACTACTGTCAGAGGTAATTTACAGGATTTTGGCGGGGGAGAAGTGTTATTGGATGAAGAATGGTATACTTCTCTTGGTGGTGGCTTTGGCCCTGCACAAGGACAATTCGTATACGATGCTTCATTTATAAGGCTAAGGGAAGTTTCTGTTACATATGATTTCCCAAGAGCTTTACTTCAAAAGATTAAACTATCCAATGCGTCACTTAGTTTAATAGGAAGAAACCTTTTATTATGGTCTGAGTTTGCAGACAATTATGGTGTTGATCCTCAAACTAATCTATATGGAACATCAAATGGTCGTGGTTTAGATTATTTCACAAATCCAAGTACCCGATCTTATGGCTTTAAACTTTCAGTTGGATTTTAAAAGAAAAAACAATTAAATAAAAACAAATGAAAAAAATATTTATATACATAACAACAATTCTTATTGTTTTTACAAGCTGTGAAAAGCTTGAATATACAACAGAAGACCCTAACAATTTTTCGGATGCAACGGCTGAGTTAATGATTAATGCCCCATTGCTAGCCAATGCTATAATTGTTGAAGGAGAATTAGCAAGGACTGCAGGTATTTGGTCGGGACAGTTTACCGGAGCGGACAGGCAATATATATCTTTAAACAGGTATATAGTTGCAGGTGCTGATTTTAACACAATTTGGGGCGTTTTATATGCCGAGGGTGTTGCCCAGAGCAGACTTTTGCAGGGAAAAGCACAAAAGGACAATAATGAAACCCTTGAGGGGATTGCCATGATTGTTGAAGCTAACCTTATGGTGCAGGCAACTGCTTTATGGGGCGATGTTCCATATTCTGAAGTTGCTGATGTGGAAAATTATCCTGAGCCCAAATATGATGCACAAAAAGAAGTGTATAATGCATTGCTTGATTTACTGGATAGATCAATAGTAAAAGTCAGTGATGCAACAGGTGAATCTTATGGATGGGAGACTGTTGGAGAAGAAACGAGAAACACTATGCAATGGGCTAAAGTTGCACATTCTTTAAAAGCAAGAATTTATTTGCATCTTGGCGAATATGCTAATGCAATTTCAAGCGCGAATTACGGGATATCCTCATCTTCTAACGATTGGCTCTTTTATCATCAAAATATCAGTAATGGTGCCAGGAATCTTTATTACAGGTTTTGCAAAGTGAAAAAACCGGGATATATGGATGCCAGTGATGCTTACATGCGTACACTTATGCAGGACCGCCTTGACGCAAGGATAAGTTACTATTACAGCGGTTCAGATCTGGATTATACAAGTAGTGGTATATTTTACAGGGATGAAGATTTTCCGGTAATTACATATTATGAAACAGAGTTAATTAAAGCTGAGGCTGAATTGCTGGCAAATAATAATGCAGCAAATGCTTTACAGGCATTAAACAACGTCAGGTCATATTGGGATAACCGTATAGGCGTTGGTTCATTCCCCGCATATGATGCTGCTGATTTTGCAGATAATGCAGCATTGTTAAAAGAAATACTTACTGAGAAATATATTTCTTGCTACGGGCAGATTGAGGTTTTTAACGACATGAGAAGAACTGATAATTATATAGGGATACCACTAAAAGTTGATGCACCTGTACAAAAAATGCCTGAACGGTTTATTTATCCTCAAACTGAAATGAATTCAAATTCAAATGTTCCTGATATTCAGGATATATTTACACCAACATCTGTAAATACAGGAACTTATCCGGGTAGCTCACTATAATTAGAGTTTGTCTATAAAGTCCAACTTCTTTGTTACGCAGGTTTTGAAAACGGTCATCCCGATCATGCTTTTTGTTGGTTTTTATTATAAAAACCTTACAAAAGCTATATCGGGACTCCCTGATTTTCAAAACCTGCAAGCCTCGAATTTGAACTTTATAGCTCAAACTCTCGACTATTTTCCCGAAAACATTTTTTTCTATTACATTTACGCCAGGTTTATGTTATACACAATATTTATAAGGATAGTTTACAACAAAACTCTATTAAAGGATAAATAATATTTAATTAATCCTAAATGAAAAAAATAAGCTTTAATTTAATATTAATGTCTTTATTGATCTTTTTTTCAGCAAGTTGCACAAAAGAAAAACCTGTAGATCCCAATAATGGCACCAATGATACGTTGATTACCCACAGCGAAGTTATACCTAATACTGACAGTATAGTGGGCAGTTCACCAAGTGCCTTATTTATCAATCGGGCAAATTTTATATGGAACAATATGTCACTGACAAAATATGCATTTAGCAATGAAAAAGTTATTGATGATAAAAATGGGATTTACAAATATGATTGCAGCGGATATATTGGCGCAATAATTATCTCAAAGGTGCTACTCAGTCATTATAATGATCTAAAGCGTCACATCAAAGACATTCCCGACAGTGATGGTGGGACCATGGTCCTTTCACGTCCGTTAGTAGCTACTTTTTATGATTATTTTCATGATAGTATTTTAATTAACAATGAAACTATTGTTGCTGAAAATCAATATTGGAAAGTGTTTACTACTATTGATTCATTACAAAAGGGTGATTTGATAATAGCACGCTACAATGATGAATGGCGACAAGCTGCAGAAAACTCAACAACCGGACACATTATGATTGCCTGGGAAATTGGAGCATTAAATAACAATGAAGTAGAAATACAGGTAATGGATGCAGCAGCAAGTGCTCATACGCGTACCGAAGATACCCGGACTATGAACCCTTATCCGGTAGCAGAAATATATAACGGAAATAATAGCGGCATTGGTTTTGGAAGGATGAAATACTTAGTCAATACTGATAACAATCGCCCTTATGCATACAAATGGAGTTTGGATAGCAAATATTGGTACAATCTGGTTGAAGGAGATAATTATACTGAAACAAATGATTCATATAACAGATTAGAAGGGATTATATTTGCCCGTCCGATATAGCTTTGCAGAATATAAAGCAAAATTTTCATAAAATAAACATTATGTTCGTTTTGATATAGTGTGTTTTAATAATCCTGAAATCCGCAAGTCACGGTGTGAATAAACTAATAAACAGCAAGTTAAAATATTCAAAAATCCTGAAAGGATTTAATATTAATAACCGCGGGTGTAACCCGTGGTATGATAATAATAGCTGACACAACACTGAAAGTGTTGAATATTCAGTATTTTTAAACCCGATTGCCCTGCAGATAAACCAATGGATTAAAAAATAAATGCTACATTTTTTT
>JBDLJL010000114.1:0-17605 GCA_039714415.1 Bacteroidota bacterium | reverse complement strand
AATAAAGTTTACAATTATAAGGCAGTTATTTTGTTCTTTTTCAAATTAAAAAAAACTGCAAACTTAGCGAAGCGATCTCATGAACACCTTAAAAAAAAATCAAAAAACAGTGAATAATAGCGAGCCTATTTAAAGCGTTTTTTTAAGCAGAAAAAGGACAAAAGAACAAGTTTGAATGTAAAGGTTATTTCTTAACGAGCACTTATCATCAAGTTTCATTTTTTTTATTTCAATAGCTTCATTTTCATAAATGCCTTGTTCTGTTTTTTGAATACTTTTAAGTACCACCCTACCTTCTCTGACAGTTAGTGAACTATTTTGATTATTTGCTTTTAAAGAATCTGCAATATAATAAATCATAATATCTTTTCCATATGGAGTATCCCTCTTTTCTTTATACAAAGTACAAGTATATCCTAAAATAAGCTCTTTCTTTTTATTCTTCATTAATTTAATATTTCCCTTAACTATTTTATGTTTACTTTTTTTAATTGTCTCTTTAAGGCCAGAAATACAAAACCAAACGCTTCCAAGACTCAGAGAATAAGTTGAAAGAGGTATGCCATCAACATTGAGCTGCGTTTTACATTTATTATCTTTTATAAAAACCTCAGAAATAACAATATGTTCATGGTACAAATTTTCATATTGTATTGCCCCTTCAAAAGTTTGGGCATTTATTATAACAGAAAAGAAAAATATTAATAAAATAAGTTTTAACATAGCTAAAAGTTAACAAAAAATCAGGATTCAGCATTACTGAACATAGGTACAAACAAAAATTCAAAAACAAAAGAGCTTATTTTTTGCCTATAGCAATTTTTATTTTTTTATCATAAAAATCTGCGTCCAATTTGAATTTCCATTATTCAAAGAATAGTAGTATTTTTGTAAAAATAACTTATCATGCAAAAAGGATCTTTCTTTAAACTATATAATGGTATTATCAAAAAAAGATATTTACTAACCGGTGTTATATTTTTTGTATGGATTTCTGTTATAGATTCGAATAGTTGGATTGATCGTTTGAGGTTACAAAAGAACCTTGAAAAACTTGAAACTGAAAAAGAATTTTATCAAAAAAAAATAAAAGAAGATTCTATTTACTTAAATGAATTGAAGACAAATAAAGCAAATTTAGAGAAATTTGCACGTGAGAAATATCTTATGAAAAAAGAAAACGAAGATATTTTTATTATTGTGCCACATAAAGAAGAATAATAATGTAAGTTGTTTTTTTGTAGAGACACACGGCCGTGTGTCTCTACAAAAAAACAAATACCAGCAATAAATTACTTCTTTCTGCTTTCCAAAGAAACCAAAACTACACCAATAATACTTACAATGCCACCTATCACTTCTATATATAATGGTGTTAAATTAAGAAACAAATAAGCACTTAACAAAGCAAAAATTCCTTTAGTGCTTATTATTATTGAAGTTTTAAAGGCTTTAATATACTGTAACGATTTGTAGGCAAATACGATAACAATAAAAACCTCCAGAAATGATCCCACTGAAAGTAATATCCAGGATCTGCCGGAAATATTTAGTGAAGTATCCATTATAAGTACTAGTAACAAAAATGACATAAACAGGATTATGGCACGTACTAAAGATAATACAGCAGGATCAATTGTTTTTCTTTTTTTTCTGGCAATAATCGTTGCAATGGAAAATAAAAAAGCAGCCAGAACAACATATTCACTACCGGATATTAACAATTCACTAAAAGAACCAAAACCTTTCAAACTTATGATAAAAACTCCTCCAATAGCCAGAATTATACCAAAAAACTGCACTCTGTTAAATGATTCTTTAAGAAAAATTACTCCAAAAACAACAACAAAAACAGGCCCCACATTTCCAATGAAAGATACAATACCCGGATTTTCCATTACCAAAATTGCATAATAAAATAAACCTGTTGCCACAGCTTCAAGTAATGAAACAGCCAACAATTCTTTATTAATTTTTTTAACAGATACCCTAAAGCTGAACTTTTTATTATGACGCATGCTTAGTACATACAAAAAGTTCCAAATAGTGCCAGTTAAGAACCAAAAAAAACCAAATTGATAAAAATCAACTTCGGAAAATGAAAGTTTGCTAAAAATAAATGAGTTTGCCAGAGCTATAGAAGCAATTGCGGCATAAATATAGCCTCTTATTTCTCTTTTGGTCATGATTTTTTCTTTAAAATAGATAAATTATTAATTCTTTTGGCCAGTGAAATAACCACAATACCGACTATAGTTAATGCACCACCAACCAATTGGTTCCCAGACATTACCAGGTTAAAAAAGAAATAGGTTCCAATAATTACCAGAACACTTTTTGTACTAATAATAATATTTGTAATTGAAACTTCAATATATTTTAACGAGTAATAGGAGCTTAAGACTGCCAAAAAAGGTCCCATAAATGCTCCACCAGCCATATATAACACAGAGCTCACATCAACAGAAAAACTAAGCCCCTCAATCAATACAAATGCAAAAGAAATAAGGAGTAGTAAAATAATCCTTGAACTGGTTAATATTACCGGTTCAATTTTTTGAATATTCTTTTTTGCAATAGTAAGTGCTATAGAAAAAAAGAGTGATGAAAAAACAATAATTAAAGTTCCTTTGGAGAGCAATTCTGCAAATGAAGTACCCGAACTGTAATTTATTAACAAAACTCCTATTAAAGTAATGGCAATACCACCATATTCAATTAATTTAAATCGCTCGCTTAAAAAGAAAAATCCAAGTATCAAGGTAAAGACAGGTCCCAGGTTTACAATAAATGATACAATTGCAGGGTTCTCAACAAGTTTAATCGCTGTGAAAAATAAAATTGTTCCTAAAACTTCAAAAAAAGCATTCAAAAAGATTGCCAATCTTGCCTTTCTATTAATCTCACTTAATTTGATTTTCTTTTTAGTAATTCTGATAAAAATCAGATTTAAAATCAGGGCAAAACCAAACCAATAAAAGCCAAATTGGAATAGATGAACCTTATTTAGTGCGGCTTTACTAAAAATATAAACATTAGCCAATGCTAAAGTTGCAATAAATGCCAGTAAAACACCCTTCTTCCGCTCATCATTAAACATAAAGCATCAATTATTTATTCTGCAAAAGAATAAAATTTAAAGTGAAATGGAAATTTTTTATAAAATGGTTTAAATTTTGCAATACATTTAAATTAATAACGGTACAAATTTATAGATAAAAAAAGTTCAGGTTTAAAGAACTTTTTTAAAACACTAATTTTAAATATAATCACATGAATAAATTATATATAAGCATTCCAATTTTACTTTTATCAATTTCATTAAACGCCCAGAAACTACTAACAATCAATCAACTTGACACTTGTACTGTTTATTCATCAGTAGAAGAGGCTCTTTTAAAGCCTGGTAAAGTTTATGTGCTTGATTTAAGTTCAAATAGCCTTAAAGTGTTGCCAAAAAGTATTGTGAAGCTCAAAAAACTTCAAAGATTGAACCTTTCAAACAACAACATTACTGAATTACCAAAAGAATTATTTAAATTAAAATTGTTACAAGAATTAAATTTAGAAGAAAACAGGCTTATAAGTTTGTCACCAAAAATTTCAAAATTAATTCATTTAAAAAGGTTAAATTTAACCAGAACAAAAATACCTTATATTCCCGAAAGTTTTTCTAAACTGAATAATTTGAGAGAGTTAAACCTTTCATGGAATAATTTGAAAGCCGATTCAATTTTGGCCATTTTCGATCTAAAAATGCTTGAAGATTTAAACTTAATGCGCAATCAGTTAGAAACATTAAACCCTGAAATATGTAATTTTAAAAACTTATTATATCTAAATCTCAATTTTAACCCGTTACAAGGTCTCCCTGAGCAATTTGGCAATTTAAATGCGTTAATTGAACTTGATCTGGGTAAAAATACTGAATTAAGAAATCTTCCCGAAAGTTTTAAAAAATTGACAAATCTTGAGTATCTAAATTTGAAATCTGTACCCCTATCATACCAGGAAAAACAAAAATTACCAAAATTAGAAGATGATGTAATAGAATATTAATAAGGAAACAGTTATCCGGATTTTCCACCAATATTCATAAACTTTAATCTTTTAGAGACCAACTTATTTCAAATAAATGTATGAAACAAGCATGTTAAAAATAATTACTCACAATTTAATGATTATTTTATTTGTGTTCCCCGAAAAAAATCGGGGCAGGCTGTGAGCTAAAGGTTATTAACACACACGAGAACGGCTTTAGCCCTCATGAGCTTGCGAATAATGATTATTTTTGACATGCGGTAACATCTGACAATTAAAAATAAACAGATGAAATAATTATTAATTTTTGTTTTTTTGCATTTTTTATATAAAAAACGCATATTTTTGCAACTTTTTTTGAATTTTAACGTATAACAAAATGGATGAAGGAACTTCTGTACGTATTGTAATTTTTTAAAATAACCGATTAATCGGCACTGCTACTTTTAGAAAAAATGTACAATAATGAAACGAAAATATCATTTCATCAAAAAAAACTGGTATTTTTTATTAACAAATTTAAAATACTAATCAATTATTTTACAGGGTGTTAGCATTATATTATTGTTGATAACTTATAAAAAATATTATCAAAAAGTCTTAGCTATTGACTTTAAATATTAAATGCCATATCTTTGCACTCGTTATAATTAATAGAATATGAGACAGTTAAAAATAACAAAATCGATCACTAACAGGGAAAGTGCATCTTTAGACAAGTACCTACAAGAGATTGGAAAGTATGATTTAATTTCGGTTGAGGAGGAAGTTGAATTAGCACAGCGTATCCGTAAAGGTGACCAGGAAGCTATTGAGAAACTTACCCAAGCCAACTTACGATTTGTTGTATCCGTAGCAAAACAGTATCAAAATCAGGGTTTGACATTGCCTGATTTAATAAATGAAGGAAATCTGGGCTTAATCAAAGCTGCTGAAAAGTTTGATGAAACCCGGGGGTTTAAATTTATTTCATATGCTGTATGGTGGATCAGGCAATCGATTATGCAAGCAATTAATGAACAATCAAGAATTGTAAGGTTACCTTTGAACCAGGTAAGTTCGCTAAGTAAATATAATAAAGCTGTTGCTGAATTTGAACAAAAAAACCAGCGTAGACCTACTCCTGAAGAATTAGCAAAAATACTGGAACTGCCCAAGGAAAAAGTAATGGACACCATGCGTGTATCCGGTCGCCATGTTTCTGTTGATGCACCTTTTGCTGATGGTGAGGACAATAGCTTACTTGATGTATTAGAGAATAATGATTCACCGGTTGCTGACAGGGATTTGATAAATGAATCCTTAAGCAAAGAAATTGACCGTGCATTTTCTACTTTAACTGAAAGAGAAAGGTTAATTTTAAAATTATCTTTTGGAATAGGGATGCCGGAAATGTCGCTTGAAGAAATTGGTGAAAAATTTGGTTTAACACGTGAAAGAGTTCGCCAAATAAGAGAAAAAGCAATTCGTAGGCTTAGAAACACTTCAAGAAGTAACCTATTAAAAAGTTATCTTGGATAATAAAAGACAGAAGTTGGGAGACGGAAGTAATTACGCACTTCTGTCTTCAGCCTTCGGTCTTCACTCCTGTTTTTCAGGATGTTAAGTATTAATAATGAATCATAAGTTTTGAAACAATCTCTCCAACCTAACTCTATAAATCATTGAAATTTACCGACCTAGATCTTCATCCTTCACTAATTGAAAGTATTTCGGCAATGGGTTTTGTTGAAGCAACACCTATTCAAGAACAAACTTTACCGACTATACTGGATGAAAAAGACCTGATTGCCTGTGCACAAACAGGAACAGGAAAAACGGCAGCCTTTATTATTCCTGTATTGAATAAGTTAGCCGCAAACCCCACAAAAAATACAGATACCTTAATTATTGTACCCACGCGTGAACTTGCTGTACAAATTGACCAACAATTTGAAGGTCTAAGTTATTTTTTAGATGTTTCATCTGTTCCAATATATGGAGGTGGTGATGGTGATTCATGGACATCACAGAAAAATGCATTAGTTCAGGGTACCAATATTATTATTGCTACTCCAGGCAGGTTAATAGCCCATATGAACTTTGGTTATGTTAAATTTGATAGGTTAACGCATTTGATTCTTGATGAAGCTGACCGTATGCTTGATATGGGTTTTTACGATGATATTGTGAAAATTATTAAAAGTATACCGGAAAAAAGGCAAACTTTGATGTTTTCTGCAACCATGCCGGATAAAATTCGGAAACTTGCGCACAAAGTATTAGTAAACCCATTTGAAGTAAACCTTGCAATGTCAAAACCGGCTGAGGGGATATTGCAAGTTGCTTATATGGTTTATGATCAAAATAAAATTGCTCTTATTAAAAGCCTACTTGAAGGAAAAGATTTAAAAAGCGTCCTTATTTTTTCAGCAACAAAGAAAAATGTAAAAAGTATACGTTCTGAGCTACATAGAATTGGGCTAAATGTTGAAGAAATACATTCTGATTTAGAACAAAAGGACAGAGAGCAGGTAATGTTAAATTTCAAAAACAGGAAGGTACAAATACTTGTGGCCACTGATATCATGGCAAGAGGTATTGATATTGATGCTATCGACCTTGTATTAAATTTTGATGTGCCGGGAGATGCTGAAGATTATGTTCATAGGGTTGGACGGACAGCCAGGGCTAAATCAACAGGAGTAGCCATTACTTTTATTAATGATACCGAACAGGAAAAATTTAATAAAATTGAAGACCTGATTGAAATCAGCCTTATTAAATTACCTACACCACCAAAAATTGGTGATAGTCCTAATTACGACCCTAAACAAAGAAAATCAAAGAAAAAAAACTATCGAAAAAAATCAGGTGGAAAAAAACGATATAAGAAGCCATTTCCCGGTAAGAAGTAAACAATCAACAGTCCTCAGTAGACAATTTAATATTAAGAACTGCATACTGAGAACTACGTACTGATTTACGCACTTTGTGTAGGGATTTTCCTATCTACTTTTTTAATCAATCCTTGTAACACTTTTCCAGGACCAACTTCAGTAAATGAACTTGCACCATCACTTAACATGTTTTTTACAATTTCAGTCCACCTTACCGGTGCAGTAAGTTGTGCTATAAGGTTTTTCTTTATTTCTTCGGGATCAGAAACAGCCTGAGCATTAACATTTTGGTATACTGGACATATTGGCTTGCTAAAATTTGTTGAATTGATTGCCTCTTCCAACTCTAATTTAGCAGGTTGCATTAATGGTGAATGAAATGCACCTCCAACATTCAATTTAATAGCTCTTTTTGCACCTGCATTTGTTATAACTTCAATTGCTTTATCAATTGCGTCAACTGAACCCGAAATAACTATCTGTCCAGGTGAATTGTAATTGGCAGGAACAACAATTCCATCAACTTTATTACATAATTCACCAACAATAGCATCATCCATTCCCAAAATTGCCGCCATTGTAGAAGGATTCAGCTCACAAGCCTTCTGCATAGCCATAGCCCTTTTTGATACCAACACCAAAGCATCTTCAAACGAGAGTGCACCATTGACAACTAAAGCAGAAAACTCTCCAAGTGAATGCCCGGCAACCATATCCGGTTTAAAATCTTCACCATGCGTTTTTGCCAGAATTACAGAATGTAAAAAAATAGCCGGCTGTGTAACCTTTGTCTGTTTTAGATCTTCATCCGTTCCATCAAACATAAGGTCGGTAATTCTAAAACCAAGAATATCATTTGCTTTTTCAAATAATTCTTTTGCAAGTTCTGAGCTCTCATATAATTCTTTACCCATACCAACAAATTGGGCACCCTGACCGGGAAATACATATGCTTTCATATTTTTAAAGTATTAAATTAATTAGTTCATCAATAAAATAAACCTTTTTATTTTTTTTATTACAAAAATCAATTATCAAAACACAAACAAATCTCAATGTCCTATAACCCAATATTAAAATTGGTTTGGTTAATTTAAATTTGGAATTTATTGTTATTTATATTTTGCTATTTGAAGTTTTTTAAACAAATCCTAGACCTAATACATTATCTAAATTAATTGCCGTAAAGATATAACAGAAAAGTACAAATAAAAAAATGTGAATCTTATGAATTAAATACCTATTTTTGGCGCATGATAGAAAGTACAATGCACATATTTGGCTTGGAGCTTATGGAACCAGGAAATTTTATTACAGATATATTTATGGCTGTTGCTACTTATGCCTTCTATCTTAAGCTAAAAAATGACAAATCAAATAACCACTTTAGCTACTTTTTCCTATTTATGGCATTATCTTCTTTTATTGGCGGTTTTGGTCATCTATTATACGGATATTTGGGAAAACCATTTCAGGTATTTGGTTGGATTTTTAGTGCTTTATCAATTTATTTTATTGAATTAGCAGCTTTAAAAGAGCTTAGATCAGAAAGTTTAAGAAAGAGACTCAATGTTGTAATCAATTTACAATTTGTTTTATTCCTGATTTCTGCCATTGCTTTTCAAAATTTTATGGTTGTCACCATCAATACAATAATAGGTCTTATGGGTTTGGTCATTCCAATTTTAGGCATTCAGGCCCTTCAAAAAAACCGTAACAGAAATATTCTAATCATATCAGGTATTTTGCTTTCAGGAATTCCTGCCTTTCTTTACAGACTAAGTTTAAATTTTGGTGGACTTAATGGCAAAGAATTAAGCCATTTAATACTTATTATATGTTTTTACATAATTTTTCTGGGTGTTAACAAAGAAACTGAAAAGGAAAAGCTTGTTAACCGCCTGTAATTTTGCCTGTTATTTATTAATTGCTCCTACCAGGCTTTTACAGACAGCATACTATAATCTAAAACATGCTTCTCTACATTATCAATAGTAAGGATTATTTGGGTGGATAATACTCACAATTATACTGAAAAATAATCTCAAATGTGTCTAAATTTAGTGCACACAGGTTTCCCATCTGAGTATAATCATATATTTTATGTTTTTTGATATAATTTACACCATTATCTAAACCAATTACCTTGTTTTTCTTATTTATTGATTGAATAATTTCTTTAAAATTCTTAGGTTGATGCCCGTGAATCAATGTTTTTTTCTTTAATATTTTTCTGTTCCAATCAAATTTTCTCCTCCAAAGCATTGCATTTTTGTCTTCAAATGGATTTTTTGCTTCATATTGAAAATTGGCATGAACAAGAAAAAAATTATCCAATTCATAATAATAAGGTAAACTGTTTAAAAAATCGCGATGCTTTTTACGTAACTTCCCATTCTTCAACATATCAGAACTTTGGCGCATTAACCAGGCTAAAACTTTTTTATCATCTTCAATTTCCGTATCTAATAGAGTTTGTTCATGATTTCCTCGTAAGGGATATACAGCATAACCCTTTTTTATCAGTTTCAATATATAGTTAAGCGTTTTTTTACTCTCAGGTCCTTTGTCAATATAGTCGCCCAGTAAAAAAAGCTGATCATTTTTACTTAACTGAATCTTATTTTCAACAATTTTCTTAAATGTTTGATAACAACCATGAATATCACCTATAACAAATCTTCGCCCTTTGGCTGGTGACTTAATTTTCTTTTTCTGATAATATTGTTTTGACATTAATACCGTATTTACAATACAAGTTACAGGTTTCGGGTTTCGGGTTGCTATAAACCTGCAACTCGAAACTTGCAACATTATAGGTGAGATATGCTCTTAAATTGCGATTGTTTTTTATGTAAAATAATACATTATTTCTTATAATCAACCACTGTTGTTGAAGATGCATATTCCTTTATTTTTTTTAGTACTTTTTGGTGTTCTGCATGCACCCTGTAGACTTCCAGGGCTTCAAGCGATTTAAAGCTTGAAACAAGCACCAAATCATAAGCATTTGGCGATGTACTAATGTTTAATCCTATCTCGTATGTAATAATTTCTTCAATTTTTTCAGGCAAGTTTTCCAGTAGTTTTTTTAATTCCTGTGCTTTTTTCAACTTTGTTTCTGCTTTATAAGAATCTGATACTTTAATCATTACAATATGCTCAATCATTTTTTTGTTTATTAAAGAATTTGACATTATTTTTGAAAAAGTAAATGCTAAAATAATAAAATTATGCTTGTAATTGGAATTGCCGGTGGTACCGGATCGGGAAAAACAACAGTTGTCCGGAAAATTATTGAAAATTTACCCCCTGGTGAAGTGGCTGTTTTATCGCAAGATTCCTATTACAAAGATAATAGCCATCTACCTCTTGAGAAAAGGCAGGAAATTAATTTTGACCACCCACAAGCACTTGAGTTTGAACTTATAGTAAAACATATAAAAGATTTAAAAGAAGGGAAAAGTATTGAAGAACCGATGTATTCTTACCTTACTTGTACGCGTTCAGAAGAAACAAAAACAGTACAACCTAAAAAAGTGGTTATATTGGAAGGTATTTTAATACTTACCAACAAAGAACTTCGCGATTTGTTTGATATAAAAGTGTTTGTACATGCTGATGCAGATGACCGCTTAAACCGTGTAATTAAAAGGGATATTGTTGAGCGTGGACGATCTGTTGAAAAAGTATTGGAACGTTATGATGAATCAGTAAAACCTATGCACCTGCAATTTATTGAACCATCTAAACGCTATGCTGATTTGATATTACCTGAAGGTGGGCATAACAAGGTAGCCATTGAAGTATTAAGCTCAATTATTGAAAAAAACCTGAAATTGCAATAATATTGTTCCTATGCTTGATAAAATAAATAATAAGGATGTACTATTTTTGGATATTGAAACTGTTTCAGAATATCCGGCATATAGCAAAATGCCTCAAAGATTACATGATTTATGGGCAAAAAAGACCAAATATATACAGGAAAAAGAAGAGCTTAGTCCTGAAGAACTTTACGAAAGAGCAGGAATTTATTCAGAATTTGGTAAAATTGTATGCATTTCTGTTGGATTTATGGTAAAACAAGAAGGCTCATGGCACTTTAGGCTAAAATCATTTTATGGTGACAACGAAAAAAAACTTATAAGTGAATTTAATTCCCTGTTGGAAAAATCGTTTAATGGAGAACATCATTATTTATGTGGCCATAATGCAAAAGAGTTTGATTTTCCATATATAGCACGCCGCTCATTAATTAATGGTTTAAAATTGCCTCCCCAATTAAACATTGCCGGCAAAAAGCCATGGGAAGTGAAACATTTGGATACTATGGAATTGTGGAAATTTGGTGACTACAAGCACTATACATCCCTTAATTTGCTTACTGCCATTTTTGATATCCCCACACCAAAAGATGATATTGACGGCAGTGAAGTAGGCAGGGTTTACTGGGAAGAAAGAAATCTTGAGCGTATTGCCGAATATTGCCAAAAAGATGTATTGGCCGTAGCACAATTATTTTTAAGATACAAAGGTGAAGATTTAATTTTGCCTGATAATATTCAGGTGGTTTAATATTCCCAGAAATCACGTAGCCTGTCTAATTCTTTTTCCTCTTTAAGAACCTCATCAGGAATTAATTTCATGAAGGAAGGATGTTGTTCAATTGCATAAGAAATTCTTTCAACTAATTCTTCTACACTTTCGTTTTCATAATCAATTTCAAGAGGTTCTTTAATTACCATTGATTGCAAAATGCCCCGCTTTTTAATTAGCAAGCCCTGTTTATCAAATGAGCGCCTAAAACCATCTATAACAATGGGGACTACAATTGGTTTATAATTTTTAATAATATGGGCTGTTCCTTTTCTAATTGGTTTAAAAGGTTTGGTAGTTCCCTGGGGAAATGTTATTACCCAACCATCTTTTAGTGCCACACCAATCTGCTCAGAATCAGTTGGATTAACAGGTCTTTTAATATCTTTACCCGCTTCGCGCCAGGTACGTTGCACTGTAATTGCCCCGGCATAAGCAAAAATTCTTGGCAACAACCCTTTGCTCATTGTTTCTTTTGCCGCAACAAAATAAATATTGAGTTTTGGTTTGACCAGATATCTAAAAACACCTTTTATATTATCCTTTCGTCCTTTTAATGCAGCATTAAAAACATGAAACATGGCAGCTACATCCGCAAAATAGGTTTGATGGTTAGATACAAATAAAATATTAGTCTCAGGTAAATTTCTTAATATATCAGAACCTTCAATTTGCAGTTTATTGAACCCGTTATATCGTCTATGTGATACAAGCCCAAAGCCTTTAATCATCCAATTTTTTAAGAATAAAATATGTCCAAACGGATTTCTTTTAAATAATGCCATAGGTTTGATTTAAATCTATTGCGAAGTTATAAAACATTATACAATTTAACCTGCATTATTCATAAATATTATCCTTTTCAATATTTATGGGTATTGCAGAGCCAGTTCCGTTGGATAACGGAATTAACCCCGATTTAGAAAATCTTGGGTTCCAGTTTTCCTGACACCCTTATATTTACTTAATCGTCCGGTTAATTCATAAGCTTTTATGAATTAACCGGGTTAAAGAATGTTTTTTTTTGTGTACCTGCTTTATATTTTATTAATTTGGTTTATATGAAAATTAATCTTTTACCCAAAAAAAATCATTAATAATGAATAAAATAACCCTAATTTCTATTTTTTTGTTGCAGTTTATAACTGTTTTTGCACAAAAACAAGGGAATAATGCCCTTTTGTACACTGATGTTGTTGTGAATGATGTAATTGCAATTGACACAAGCTATTTCACAGGCTTTAACTACGCAAAAAAGTTTTATTCTCAAAGCTATGAAAATGTTGTTTTTTCAAAAGAATTTGATTTTAAAAAATTACTCGTTGAAAAAATGCTTGATACCTCATATATCGTTTACCAGGATTATTCTCCTTATGGAAATGTTTATTCTTATGAAGAAGAAGAAATTCAGACTAAATTTGACAAAAATGAATTAAAAGAATATTTAGGTTTAGATACACTTTATGAGTACGAAGATGAGGATATGACATATTTTTCATCTGAAAAAGAAGGGATGGATTATTTGAATGCAATAATAGAAGGAATTGATACCACTGAAATAAAAGGTATTCAATTTTATGACAAATGGTTTTTTAACGAAAAGGATTTTAGCTTTACTAAACAAGTAATGGCTTATTGCCCGATAAGAAGATTTTATAGAGTCGATTGTGATGCATGTGACGAGATGAAATACAGAAAAACAGCATGGTTTGTTTTTCCGGAACTTAAAAAAAGGGCACAAAAAAAAGTTGAAAAGCGTATGGAATACCTTGGAAGGTTTGAATACGAATATTCAATAGAAAACACGAGTTTATTTGGTATAGATGATGATGGAAAAGCCCTGTACCTAGAAGAAGAGAATTCCCCAAACTGGAATAGCTTTGCCAGGGAAAGCATGAGAAAATTATTAATAGACAGGGCTTTGTCTGGAAAATCAAAAGTTTTTGATTATCATACAAATAAGCAATTAAAGCATGATCAGGTTAAAATCAACCTGGGTTATGAAATTGTAGAAATTCAAATTGAAAACCCTGAAACATGGGAATTAGAGATGATAAAACTTCAAGAGGAAATAAAACCGTGGGAAATTAAGAGTTTGCTCTTTATTGAAGATTGGTACATTGATACAGAAACCATGCGGTTGAAAAAAGAAATAATCGGAATTGCCCCAATCAGGTATTTCCCTTCTGATAATGATAAAAACTATGAAAAAAAGGTAGCATTTGTGCTTTACTTTGATGAGAACAGGAAATGATTTAATGATTGGGATTACAACGCGGCTAAATAAACTTCTCTTAATTAATGTGAGTTTAAAGCTTTAAAAGATTATTTTTTTAGTCTTTTAAAATCGTATTCAATCTGTTTTTCAGGTGTTATCACATCCAGCTCTTGATAATACTCGGCACGGTCAATAATTTCACCTATTAGAATACTTGCTAGTATCCACCAATTTAAATTTGAAAAGTCAAAAAACCAAAATATTAGAGGAAAAGAGATTATCATATCCAAACGCCACCCGGTAATAAACAAGCGGTAATTTAGTCCATTTTGCCAGAAATAGTATTTGCGATATACATACAATCCTGTTTTTATCGCCGCAACCAATATAAAAGTTAAATAATTGTTGAAAAAAAGCGAGGCTATTAAAAATCCGGTAAGTACCACATGTGCACTGTGCAATTCAAAAGGTGCTGGCTGAATAACAATGCGGTAAACTTTATCAACTGAAATTAACAGAAATACCCCCGAAAATAAAGCAATATATGTTACAATATCATGCTGAAAAATAAAAAAATGTGAAGCAGTGGCCATAAAGAACAGACTAAAAGATATAATTTCCCTGCTAAGCCAGGAATTTTTCACATTAAAAAATGCCCTATAAGCCCTGATTTTTTTACCAAGATGAAAGGAACTAAAAAATCCTGCAAGCAAATTTATTGACATAAAAACATAAGGGCTTATCTGATGATCAAGAAATACAGAAGCAAAAAACTCAGCAACCAGATAGGCCACACTTAAGGTAAAAATTACCAAGGGCCATTCCTTTTTAAATGTAATTTTTGACTCTTTATTCCTTTTTTCAATTATTTCGGTTGATATATTTACTTCCGGGATTATTTCCGGCTTTGCATTTTCATTTCTTAAAGAAATAATGTTAATGGAGGGACCGATATCAAAATCGTCAAACCCTACGTTTTCCGTTATAATCTGGTTCTCCGGTTTCTCAACATAATTTAATGCACCTGTTGGGCATAAGTTGGCACAAGCAGGTTTTAGCCCTTCACTTGTTCGTGACACACAAAAAGTACATTTTTCAACAATTCCTTTTGCCGCATTAAATTTAGGTGCATCATAAGGGCAAGCCCAGGTACAGTATTTACAACCGATACAGTGATTCTCATTATGAACCACTGCCCCGCTTAGCAAATCCCTTGTATAAGCAAGTGCAGGACAATTATGCATACAGGGTGCATCGTCACAATGGTTACAGGCTAATGAATAATGAAAAACAGCAAGTTCCGGGTAATGAAACTGGTTAAAAGTACTTACTTCACGCCAATTGATAGGTAAGTCTGTTTTATTTTCAATAGCACAAGCAACCACACATGCATGACATCCCACACAATTATTAGTGTCAAACTGAAATACTTTTTTTGTTTTTGCCATTACTATTATATTAACTCCTTCGAACTCCCTAATCCATAATAATGATAATTATTACCCTTTATTATATCTGAATAATATATGGCTCTTTGCCCGCAAAAACCACCGGGACTTTTATTATATTTTCGGGCCTGATTTTATTAACAATAAGTTCTTTATAATATTTATTACGGTCAATTTGTTTTGCTGCTTTTTTTATTTGCCCGTTTATTCGTTTGACGAAATCTTCATCTTTTTCGTTTTCTTTTTGCTTTTCAATTTGTTTTATTTCAATCACAACGCCGTTTTTAGATTTATCGTGCGGGATTAACATAATATCATATCTGCCTTCGCCACTTTCTTTGTTCGATTTTACAAGATAATCATCTCCGATAATTGCCAACAAACCAAGAATATATGAATGATAAACATATTCATTATTTTTAGCGGTGTCGTAATAGCTGAAAGTATCGCCCATTATCTCTTTAAACCCTTCTTCAAATTTTGCTATTTCATTATTTATCAGATTATTTACGGAGTCTTGCAATAATGATTTAATTATTTTTATATCGGCTTCTAACCATTCTACTATTGTTTTTTTAAAAATAATCTTTAGTTCATGGTTGGGAATCAGTAATTCATATTCACCGAGGCTTATTTCTCTGTTTGTAGTAAGGTATCCGCTGTAAGTCAACAATGTCCATAACAAACTTTTGCGCTTGTCCAAATCAGGAAAAACAAAATTTTCTTCAATATCTTTAACAATAGTGTTGCCGTTAATTAATTTTAATATTTCTTCCCTGATATTATCGGCACTTTTCTTTTTTATTTCATCTTTTATAAGTTCGTTGGCACTGGTGTTTGTCCAAAAAGGTTTAAATTTTTCGTTTTTACTGACAACAAAGTTTAAAATAGACCATGGATTATATATTTTTGAAATTTCGCCGAATTTATATCCGTTATACCATTTTTTTATTTCTGAATATTTTGTTTTAACCTTAAAATCTTTTATTATTTCTTTAACTTCCGGTTCGGTAAAGCCAAATTTATCAGCAAACTCATCGTGTAAAATCGAATTAACACTTAAATTATTTAGCCCCGAAAAAATACTTTCTTTTGAAACACGCAAAATACCTGTTATAACACCTTTATGAAGATAAGTGTTGTCTTTAAATGCCCCGCTTAATAAATTGCGCATAAAAGAAACCACTTCTTCGTAGAATTTTTTATGGCCGGATTGAATTGGTGTGTCGTACTCGTCAATTAAAACAATAACATTAGTATTATGAAACCTTTGCAGATATTTAGTTAATTGTTTCAGGCTGTTTTGGTAATCTGCATTTTTAGCTGTTTTTTTTAGTATTTTAAAATATTCATCTTTTTCATAATTTTTTAAGATGCTTTTTTCTAATATATAATCATGTTCGGAGTATAAATTAACTATTTCATTTATTATAAGTTCATAACAATCCTCCCAATTATTAGCCTTTGCATCTTTAAAACTCAAAAAAATTACCGGATATTTACAGCAATGTTTTTTTATATCTTCTCCGGTTTGCCAGATTTTTAGTCCTGTAAACAGTTTTTCGTTTTCGGGTTCATTTTTATCAAAGAAATACCTTAGCATTGACAAATTCAGGGTTTTGCCAAAACGGCGGGGGCGCGGGAATAACAAAACATTCTTTTCAGCGTCAATAACTTCCTTTATAAACAGACTTTTATCAACAAAATACGAATCAGATTTTATTATATTTTTAAAGTCAGAATATCCGAGATTTAATTTTTTCCTGTCTGCCATTTTCTTTGAATTTTTAATTTTAACAATTAAAGTTCAAATTTACGTCTTTTTTGGTAAAATCCCTACGAGGGGTTTGGAACCCTCGTAGGGATATTCTATTTGAATCCTCGTAGGGATTTTGTTTACAGTTTAATAATTTCCACCATATTATCATGAAAAGCAGTACCATGCCCAATATCAGTTTCCCTGCCTTTTGAAAGAAAGTTGGGTGTTCCACCTTCCTGTATCCACCAACCATTGGTCATAGCCACACAGGATTTTTTTATCCCGTAATCCAAACGGGCTTGTACTTTGACAAAGCCCCTGTCGTTAAAAACTTTAACCATATCACCTTCTGAAATATTTCTCTGCTTTGCATCTTCAGGGTGTATATCTACTATTGGTTTTGGGCTAAATAATTTTATGATTTTCAGGTTGTTGAACTGTGAATGTATCCTGTTTTTTGAATTTGGGCTCATAAAATATAAAGGGTATTCCGTTGATGTCTTATTATCTTCCGCCAGGGGGGTATATGTTGGTAATGGATATACCCCCCACAATTCCTTAGCCTGTATAGAATATAATTCAATTTTCCCTGACGGTGTGTTAAATTTAAAATCCGAAAAAGCAATTTCCTGGTGATTCCCTGCAATTTGTGGCCCTTCTT
>JBDLJL010000113.1:0-17740 GCA_039714415.1 Bacteroidota bacterium | reverse complement strand
AAGCTGCAAGTATGGGGCATAAACCTACCTGCAGCTTATATCTGGCAACAATAAATATCATTAATTATAATCCATCTAATTGCACCATTATCAATTACTATAGGTAAGGATGTCTGAACTTATAAATTGATAAGTGAACCACATAGACTTTTTTAAACTAAACTTAAAAACATACTAATGCTTCCTCAAATTTTAAAAAGAATTCAGAACTCATTAAAAAAATACAGATTAAGGAGCGGAAACAACACAAATAGAACAACTTATCTTAGAGAAAAAGGTGTAAAAATAGGTAAGGACTGCCTGATTTTTACAATTGATTTTTCTACAGAACCCTATTTAATTGAAATAGGGAACCATGTAGTAGTTTCGCCAGGAACTACATTTATAACACACGATGGTTCTGTTTGGCTATATAGAGATAAACACCCAAACATTACTGTATTTGGAAAAATATCTATTGGTGATAATTCATTTATTGGTATCAACTGTATAATACTACCTGGTACTGAAATAGGTTCAAATTGTATAATTGGTGCCGGCTCGGTTGTACGTGGCAAAATCCCTGACAACTCGGTAGTTATGGGTAATCCTGCCAAAGTAGTAATGAAGTCGGATATTGCTGAAAAATTCCTAATTAGTAACAAGAACAGGGTTGACACAAAACATATGAACCCTGAGGAGAGGAAAGAAGCTCTTTTAAAACATTATGGTATGTAGTTTTTCTTCATACTTTCAGGAAAGTTTTCGACAAACCATGTTGTAAAAGCAGTTACATCAATTTTGTCATTTAATATCTCTCTCCTTTTTTGTAACCAATACTCATTTTTAGCTTTTAATAACACCTTTATCTTTTCAAGTACCCCCCCGGAGTTTCTGAAATGAAACAACAAACCATATTCCTGTTGTTCATTAATAGTTTCGGCAATCATTGAATTAATATAAACAGCAGGTGTACCTAACATTACACTTTCAGAAGCCATAGTTGCCCCTTCACCTATAAACATTTGAGCATAGTTTAATACATCGTGCATCTTTTCAGGTGATATTTTAATCCCTAATTCATATAAATCATCAGGCAATTTGGCTTCCGAAGAGATAAATACTTTTCCATGCTGCTGTAGCAGACTCACTATTTTTCTTTTCACACCCAAAGAAAGCCCGGCTTGTCCAACATCATGGGATGCACCCCATGAAACAAACCTCAAAATGAAATAAGGTTCACCCTCTTTTATATTCAGGTAATTATAAATTTTAGTATCAGGATTGAAATAATTTGGATGCAAATACGCTAATTCATGATATCCATTATACCTTACATGCACTTTCCCATAATCCTGTTTAAAAGATTGAGTTGTTAAAATTGCATGAGCAAATGGTTTATAAAGCCTGATTTGTTCCATATTGCCTGTATCTTCAAAAGCAATATATTTTTTTCGCAACAAAAAACTCACCCATGATGCCGGAACTGAACCGTGGCTTAAATAATAATCTGGTTTAAACCTGATGGATACAAAAAATAATCTGATAAAGTGTTTTAACAGGCTATAAATTTTTCCCAATTTACCTGTATAATGCGGTCCAAGGTTCTTATAATTAAGCTTATAAGCTTTTAATAAGTCTATAGTAACTTCCTTATCCTTTGCTGTAAACAGAACTCTCCACCCTTTTTCTTGTACAATAAAGGCAAAGTTTTTAAATAAATGCACATGACCAGGATGATTAACATCTATTATTATATTCATGATTTGATTTTATATTCTATACTTAAGACAAATTTACTGGTAAAGCCCAATAGTTAGATTAGCTCTTCATAAAACTCTTTTAAAGTTGCAAAACGTGCATTCCTTGTTTTACAATATTCAATAATTCTAACATACGCCTTCTGAAAACCAGGAAACTCCTTTTCATTAAACACTCTTTGATGCCAATTTAAAACAAGAATTCCATCATTCTGTTCAATTTGACTTACAATATCCTCAAATTTCTGCCATCGATCTTCAGTTTCCATGAATTGTGTATCCATTATCATTAACGGAATTTCAAGAAAGCTATCTGAATGAGGTTTAAAAGGAACAATTTTATCATCCTTAATACCAATTCCATCAGTTAACCCCCAAGTAGAATCATATTTAAAGCCAAGGTTTTTATGTATTTGCCATGTATTTTCATCCCAGTTTAAATAGTGCTGCCTGGTTCCAACAATATTATGTCCAACAATATTTTCAATATTTTCTTTTTCCTTTTTTAAAAGCTTTTCATTATTATATGAATGATATGAACCATGTACACCTATTTCCCAACCATTTTGGTCGAGCCACCGGATAATTTCTTTAATTTTATTTTGATTAATATTATACCTTCCTAATGAAAGCTGCCAGTTTTTTTTATTAAAAAGCTTAAAAGGAATTGTTTCATCAAGAAAAAAGAAAGTTGATTTTACACCTAGCTCTTGCTCGACACGGATTATTCCAGGAAAATTCCAATAAGGTTCTTTTCCAAAAAAAGAAGAAAAATGGTACAAAGCATTTTTGACATTACCTGAAAGAACCGCTTTTATTAAATATGTTAAATATTGATAATGTTTTTTAGTTCTGTCAACATCATGACTTAAAGCAACTCTTAACATTTTTTATGGAACTTAATGTTTGTAATATAAAATATCATGGACAAAACAGTTAATTTAAAATACAAAATAGTCTGTGAGATAACTTAATACGGAAGGATTAATTGGGACTTCTTCTCGTTTTTCATTCTGTCATCCTTCCATTTTCAATTATTATCTTTACCAAATGGAATATCATAAATCTTAACCTTCACATCTTCAAAAATTTTCACCCAATAATTATACTCGTTTGTGCTAAATGTAATATTATAAATGTTTCAATATTTCAAAACAATACAAACTAATTAAGAAATTGAATTTAAAAAATCACAAATCTGCTATTTAGCTCATGTCTATGTCCATTTTATTTATTAGGAGTCGCAATTATTGTTTTAGCAGCATAAACCTGGTCTTTAAGATTTAACTCAACCTGATAATGTATTGGAATAATCACATCAACCTGTGAACCAAACTTTATCATACCAAACCATTCACCCCTTTGAATATTTTCATTTTCTTCAAAATAGGTGACAACGCGCCGAACTTTTTTTGATGCTATTTGAACGACACCAACTTTTATTTCCCCATTATCAATAACAATTGTGTTTCTTTCATTTTCAACCTCAGATTTTGCTTCTTTTAATGACAAATATTTACCATTAAAATGCTTATTTAAGACAATTTTCCCTGAAATAGGCGCAGCATTTTTATGCACATCAAAAGGTGTCATATTAATTCCAATAAGCCAACATGGAGTATCTAAAATATCAGTGTTGGTCAACTCTTCTAATCTGGATATTTCTCCATTTTTAATAGCAATTGGAATATCATTAGCTTCTATACGTTTAATATAAATAACATTACCATCCGCGGGCGAAATAATATCGTGTTTATTTGCCTTGGTTTTTCTTAAGGGAATCCTATAAAATCGTATCAGGGTTGTTAAAATAAGGATAACAGGTACCGTAACAACATTCAGAATAATCGCATAAAATAAGTTATCCAAATAAGAATAGTTAAAAAGATAAGTTACTATTGTAGCAACAATAGCAATAATAATATTGTCAATTAACAAATATTTCAACTCAACTTTTGCCTTATAATTAAGATAAAGGAATAGAAGAGTGCTTATTATTATAGACTCTATAAATAGTAATAAAACGCTCATTGTTTATTATTTTTTTAGTTATTTTATCTTGTAAAGTATAAATAAGGAGATAATATAATATACATTATTGCCGGCAAAGGGTCTTTCCAGTCAAAAGTTGCATATTCTTTTTTAATTTGTAATGATTTAACATAATCCTTTAATTTCATTCGACCCATAACAACCTCTGTGAACATAATAAAAAAATCAGTTAATTGTTCAATCCATCCCAGGTTTTCAATAGTATTTCTTTTTTTTTCAATAACCTTTCCTTGTATATCTTTAATAAGCATTTCAATAAGGTTAATATCAACAATATTTGCCATTGAATGCCATTTCCATGTGCGAGGATTAATTTCAATCAGTTTATAATCTTTAACCCTATCATCATACATAAACTCTACTTCAGATAAACCTGTATAGTTTATTTCTTTCAGGAATTCCAGTGCTAAAGTTTCAACTCTTTCATTTATTACAGTTACCGCAAAAGTAGTGGCTACACCAAAATCCATTGGTTTCTGCCTAATCCTGTTTACTACAAAACTTCCATAAGGCTCACCATCTTTTGCATAAGATGCATACGAATACAATTTTTTGGCGCCACCGTTTAAAAGTTCCTGAACAATAATTTCATCCTGAGGAATAATTCCAATTGCTCTGTGATATCCATTAATTAATTCTGTTTTATTTAAACACAAAAAAACTTTTTTACCTGATTTCTTAAGAAAGTCATACATTTTGGCTGGCTTAATTATAACAGGAAATTCAATTTCCTTGCAAAGATTTTCCAGATCATAAAAGCTATCAGGATAATAACTTTTGGGAATAGGGATATTTGCCTCACTTGCAGTTTGATAGGTCTTACGTTTATTATACGCAATATCTGTAATTTCTTTTGGGGCTATTGATATATAATACTTATTGTCAAGCAAATCGTAATTATCTGAAAGAAAACCAACCATATAATCATTTGTAGGAATGAGCAGGGCTGTTTTATTTTCGATGTTTCTTTTGCGAAGTAATTCCAATAAATGATCAGAGTTATTAAATTTTACAAACTTTTTGCAAGTATTTGAAAAACGCGCTACACTTAAAGATGATATATTGAACAAAGTTATATCATAGCCTAATCGACCTGCAATTCTGGAAATACCAAGACCTTGTATATGATTACCCAGTATATAGATATCTTTAATCATCCGTTTCTTTTAACTAAAATTTTTTTTACCTGGTTTTTAGCCCCCTGCCACACCTTTATTCTTAACCATTCAGAACCATTCGCAGCCCAATTATGGGGATGAGTGCTAATCATTAATTGATTAGGCATTTTTTTTTGCTTGAGTAATTTGACAATTTCGTATGTATTACGTATTGTAATATCAAATTTTGATGGAACCTTATCACGTAACGTAACAGCTTCATTATTCCAGCTTCTGCTGGCATCAGTTAAATAAAATACATTATCAAAATTCAAGTCAAAATAAGGCTCGGCGCTTATTCCACAATCCTTATAATTAAATTTCTCCCATAGCTTTCTGTTATCCCATTTTGACATTGGGCTTCCATGCATACACATCGTTTTGACAGGGTAAAATTTTCTAAATTTTTCAAGATTGTTTTCAAAAGATATTAATGCATTATTAAAATTTCCATTAGCAAGTGCAAGATCTTCATAATGATATCCTAATTCATGATTTAAATCTACTATTTTTCTAATGGATTTTTCATCATAACTTTCATCAACTATCCTAAAAAAATAACTTGCGGAAATTCCCATATCGTTTTCCAACAAAGCCATTTTTACAGCATTAGCAGGTGCCCTATCTACATCATGACGTAATATAACAATCTTATCTGAACTATTTTCATTTACAAACTTTTCAAATGTTTGGAACTTGTAATTTTCACTTTCCAGAACAGTCAATAACTCTTTATAAGTTTCTAAAGTAAAATCTAACATGGATATAAATTATAACAATCTCTATAAATCTAAATTCAGTAGCAAACTTCCCGAATTTATATTTAGTAATGTTCTTAGTTACTCAAATCAGCCAATTAGCTAACCTTCATTTATAAAAGAGATCAATTCTTCATTTTAAGAACTCCTCTTATAATTCCGAAAAATAACACTTAATCAGTTATCCAACCCATTTGTATCAGTTTGTTTTTTGAGTTTTTGACCAAATCATATTCTTGTTTGGCTAATTCAAGAGAATTTAATGTGAGCTTTTTATAGCTTTCATAAGATTCAGCAATTTTTAGGATAGAATCTGCAAGTTGGTTAACATTTCTCTCATCAATTAAAAAACCATCGTAATCGTCTATGCAGATTTCTGGTATTCCCGAGATTTTAGTACTAATAATAGGTTTTGCGTAGCTTATTGCTTCCATTAGCACTACTGGAATACCATCCATATCATTTTTTGTACGGATTGATGGAAGAACAAAAAAATCAATTTGTCGGTAAAAATCAATTTTTTCCTGATCCCTAATTCTTCCAAGAATTTTAATAGAGTCGTTTAAATTATTATCTTTAATATACTGCTTTATTTCAGTCATATATTCACCATTGCCTGCAATCCGCAACTCATATTTTTGAGGATTTTGTTCATGTACAATTTTAAAAGCTTCCAACAAAAAAGGTATTCCCTTTTTTTCTTCCAGGTTAGACATAAATCCAAGTATCCATTTGTTTCTTTGTTTTTTTTCAACATCAATATTCTCAGGCAGATATACTCCAAGTCGAGACAATTTAACTTTTTCCACATCTAATTTTGCATAATTAGTACTAATATACCTGATATTAAACTCAGATATGCTAAAACTGGATTTTGACTCATTCACCAGGAATGGAAACCATTTATTATCAAAATAAATATCGTGGGCATGAAAAGTAAAAAAATATTCTTTTTTAAATCGTTTTTTAATAAACAATGCAACTATCGCAGCTTGCGATGCAAATTGTGCATGTATTGTACTTGTCTTTTTTAGTAATTCCTTATCAAGGAATAAAAACCAGAACATACTATTAAATGGCCACATGAAATATTTTTTGCTAAAAAATTTAGTTGCATTTTTCAAAAGAAAACCCAACAAATAAAGAAACAAAGTCACATCAAATTTGTATTTAAATGGTTTAATGAAATACTCGATCCCATTTTCATTAAGTACTTTCAAGTCACTTTTATAGAATTCTGGCACATTTCTCAAAAAAATAATCCTGAATTTCGAAAACCGGGAAAATGCAATTAATTCTTCCATCATCCATGGTGCCAGACTCTTTATTATATAAAGGTTTTTGCTTTGTTCCATACTCCTTTAGTTTAGCTAATGGTTAGTTTATTACTCTTTAGCCATACTTGCAAAGATACAAGCTTGCTAAACTCTTTCAGGTGTTTTAAATAATCATTCTCAATATTTTCATTAACAAAAACTTGCTCAAATTCTTTTAAAGAATTTTTCCTTTGAGAATAAAAATCCCATATTAATTTTTCATTTCGGAAAATTCCTGTCTTTTTAATTTTGCGCCGATAATAAACATATTGTAATATTAATAATGGAAGATATATCTTCTTTAATAAGAATTTAGGTTTATATGCATGGGTAGTGGGTATGTCAGATAATTTTCTATTATTGTCATTTATTAGTTTTGCATAAAATTTATGTATTTTCAGGTTTTCTAATAAACTCTTTTTAGTTTCCCAGTTATACAACCACGGGAAAGGAGTTTTTAATAATAGTTCAATAAATTCAATGTCAAGATAAGGATGTAAATTTTCAACATAGCCTCTTTCAACTTTTATTTCTTTCATAAAGTACCTTCTAATTCCCTTTCCTGTAATGAAAAAGAAAAACTTTTTAGCACCAGAGTATTCATTGTTAATATGCTGATTTTTAACCAGGTTGTCAAATATTTCATCTTTGTATTCATCAATTACTTCCGGATTGATAAATGCCGTGGATTTAGCCAGTTTTATTATGTCTTCATAGGTTTTCTTTATGTTATCAGACAATAAAAGTGATTGTACATTTTCATCAATATACCCCCCTAAACTGGTAGGTCTTTTAATTAATTCGCTTCCAAATAAACCCGTTAGAATATAATCAAAATCCTCAGTTATTTTTTTAAAAACATGTACATAATTTGCCCGGTTCATTTCAGCAATTCCGTCACCCATATTAATAGCAATCTCAGCATTTTTATCAAAATCATCTGCAAATGAACGATCTAAAATAAACGCATTAAAATTCAATTTGAGTTTATCTGCAACAACTTTGGCAAATTTTATATCATAACTTCCATCTACACCGTAACTATAATAATATCCGTTATCGTATTTACCATTTAACAACGCCAGGTTTGTGCGTGAATCATACCCACCCGTTAACGCAAAGGCTGTTTTCTCAGGTTGGGTTAAATAAAGGGACAGGTTCTGCTTTAAAAGTGACTCAATTTGGTTGTAAGAGTCTTTTTCATTTAAAACAGGTTTTGCATTTTCAAATTCTGAAAAAATGTCCCAGTATTGTTTAATTATTAGGCTATTACCAACATAATGCAGGTAACTCGCTGATGGAATTGATCTTACATTTTCAACAAAGGTCTCGTTTGCCAAATCAAAATCGAATAAAGCATACTCAACAACAGATTTTAAATTAACTGATCCAAAATCCTCTTTTGAATAGTTAATAAATGCTGACAACGAACTTGATAAAATAAATTTATCTTCAATTTTAGAATAATAAACATTACGCAGGTTTAATTCATCTGTAAAAACTTCTATTGAGTTTTCATTTTTATTATAAATTAAAATAGTATATGAGCCCTTTATTAATGAAGTTATATTTTTACCTTTAGTCTTATAAATTTCAAGAATATCATCTGCAAACAATCTTTTTTTCGTTTTCTGTTCGCTATCCAACCGGGTAAAACTATAACCATAAATAAGAACTATAAATTCCCCCGATTCATGTATTGAACGAAATTGTTTATCCTTACTTAATGCTATAACTTTTATATTTTTTCCATCAATTTTTTTTTGATTACAATTTGTTTGTTCACAAAGTTCATTTGAAGCAAAAAGTTTTTTATCAGGGAAATTTGAATTCCCGTCATTCATTATTTCTATAAAAAAATCAAACATTATTTTTATTTTTTCCTAATAATTAAATCCAGGCTTTTATCATAAAAACCATCATGTAGTCCTGGATAAGCCATTTTTAAAAAAGATTTAAATTTCTTTTCTATTCCAGATGTTTTAAGCCACTGGAATCTTTCAAACTGGATTTTGCTGCTACGAACATCCAGTTTTTTTGTATCACCCATGCATAAATCAAACTCATGATAACTTAAGCCCCTTCCTCTTCGTAAAAAATGCAACATGGTTTCATCGTTAAATTCTCGATATACACCTGCAAATTCGTTTCTTGGGCTATATTGAGAATATTTTATTGCAAGATCATCAGGCAGCCATTGAAAGAAAGGTAAACCTGATGTATGGCCATCAAAATACCATAAACGGTTCGGCGTTTCAAGAACAACCCACAAACCACCGGGTTTAAGCATATTCCAAGTTTCCTTCATGGCAATCATTCTCTCCTCATGGGTCATATGTTCAAGAGTAGCAAAAAAAATAATAAAATCAAATTGCTCATTTTCAAACTTTTTATGAACCTCTGTTGCATTAAGATAATGGAATTTTATATCTAATCCATAAATATTTTTCCTTTCTTCTGCAACTTTTAAAGCACCTTCATCCAGGTCGATTCCTGTTACCAAAGCTCCCTGTTCAGCCAATGCAATTGTAGATGAACCAGTACCACAGCCAATCTCAAGTATTTTTTTCCCTTTTAAACTTTCACTGGCATTTAACCATGGAATAATTCTTGCCCGGTCATTTTCAAGACGGTTAATAATATGATCGTCCAAATCAATTTTATATGCTTCAGGTATAAATTTATCCTCACTTCTCCAACCAGTATGGAAATTTTCCCTAATTGATTTTTCAATTTTATCCGTGTCTCCTTGCGAGAGAGACAGATTATTCTTCTTTAAATCCGCAGGAACCGAAAAAACATATTTTTTCACCTGTTCCTTTATTATATTTTTTATACTCATTATACTATTAATTTATTCAAGTTTCAAGTGCAACAAAAGCAGCTAAATACTAATAACCAATGACCATCAACTATCTGCCCTGTCTTTCATCTTGAATGCCGGCACCCCTATTACAATGGAATAAGCCTCAACATCCTTAGTAACAACTGAACCTGCTCCGACAATAGCCCCCTGCCCTATTTTAACACCGGGAAGAACGACAACATTTGCCCCAAGCCAAACATCATCACCTATAATAATATCACTTTCAAAAGGTTGATATGAACGTATTATATCACGTCCTTTCACATCATATTTTGAAGCTATAATTGTTACCCCAGGACCTGTAAGACAATCTTTACCAATAACAACTTTAGCATTATCACCTGCCCATATCATACAATTTCGATTTATATTGCTACGGTCTCCAATTTTTATGTTTTCCGGATGGTTAAACCGGGCCGAAGCACTTATTGGTGTAGCCTCACCCCTATCCATTACCCTAAGAGCGTAAGCATTCTCAAGAGTTAATTCTGCAAGAAAATCAAATGCCTGCCGCCAAAAGATTAAGGTCAACATATTTCTTAACACCCTGCCAATTAGTTTTATACTCTTCATACTTTTATTTTTAATCCGGATAATCGGGACAAACTATGCTTGTTTTATAATTTAATATTTTGGTTTAACCACTCTGTATATTCTCCCATGGTTGTTATCCATATATCCGATCTTTTTTGATCCATATATTTAAAAAGCTTAGGCATTATTTCTGTTAGAAACCTATTTGAAAATGAGGGGTGAAACCAAAAATGACAAGTTGTGTTATTTTTAATTGCTCTGTCAATTAGCTTCTTATAACGATAAACATGGTATTTCATTGACCAATTTGGACGTATATCAAATTCTACTGTGCTTTTATGTTCCCATAAACCATCTTTACGCCTTACCGGATGCCCAAGTGTATTAATAAAATTACTACGGTATGAGCTAAATCCTAAACCTTTTAAATAATTTATATTTCCAATAGTGTGTCCGGGGTAAACAAAAGATTTTAAATCAAGCTCTTTTGATTCAGCAAGTTTTCTACATTCTTTAAGTTCTGATTTAAAAACATCAGGTGAACATACTGATTCACGACAATCAATATGAGAAAAAGTATGACAGCCAAATTCATGTTTTGTTCTTGATTTTTTTATATTCTCTATTAAATCAGGTGCATACCATTCCGGATTTGATTCAATATTTGTACAAGGATCTGCATCAAACCAGTCGCCTTTATCAAATTTCCAGTAAGGGCTCTCAAAATAATCCAATCTTTTCAACTCAGAGTGAGCAATTTTATCATTTTTCGAACATGTTTCAAGGAACAAATGCCCAACTGTTGCCCAGGTAATCGGAATATTATATTTATCAGATAATTCAATTAACCCCGGTATGTTCTTACGTGCCAACCGGGCTTTTTTCAAAGCATTTTCAACTGGATTTTTTTCAGTTTTTGTAAATCTGAAAGCCCATGCCAGTTCAAAATCAGCAGAAATAATCAATACCGCTTTGTATGGTTTAGGAATAAAATTTTGCCAATCTTTTCGTCTTTCTACTTTTGGGTTCCTGCCTAATTCAAAACTTAATTTACTTAAGTATGATTTCATTGGAAATCGAACACCTTTAATTTTATTTATCTGTAAAAATTCCATATTATTTCTTTCTCAACACCTTATCGTACAAATGATTAATTTTTTGCATATTTTTATTATAATTAAACTTTAATTCAATGGTTTTCATCGCATTGGCAACCATTTTGACACTCATTTCAGGATTATTCTTTATTAGTTTTACTTTATTAACAATTTCTTTAAACGAATCCGGGGCAACAAGAAAACCATTTTCACCATCCTGAATAATCTCAGAAGTAGCTCCTATATTAGTTGCTATAGGAATTAACCCAGCGGCCATATATTCTAACACCGAATTTGAAACACCCTCGCTATACTTCACTGTTGAACAAAGTAGACCAATTGTACATTTTTCAAGATAAGTTTCAACATTTGAAATGGCTCCAAGAAAATGAAATTTTGCCGAAACTTCTTCTTTCTGCTTCTCTACCAGACTTTTATATTTATTAAAATATTCTCCGTTTCCTGCCAAATACACATTATCAACAAATTTTTCTTTAACCAATTCAATTGACGCATCAACAAACATTTGATGATTTTTGTAGTCAGAAAAATTAGCAACTTTAATAATGTTAAATTCATTACGAAACTTACTATGGCCAAATCTTCCTAAATCAATTGCATTATATATTACTTCGCCCTCAACACCATAACTGCTCAAACCTGCTTTTGAATTTCCTAAAGCCACATTGGCAGCCTTCAACATCCATTTTTTGGCGTAAAATTGCCATCCTTTTTCAATACCCGAATCGCGGATTGAACCATTAACAAATATGGCTGAATAAAATTTTACTGGAAAATAAACAAACAAAGAAGAAAGATAATCCCATGAATGTACAATATCTGGTTTAAAATCTTTAAAACATGCCCAAATAGTAAAAAAAGGTTTGAATTTATTTGATTTTTTTTCTAATTCGACAAAATATTCTGACAATGATTTAGCTTTTTCCGTGTAAAACAAATTTTTATTAAATGTAATTATTCCTATCCTGAATTTATCCTTATCAAGCCCTTTTAATATTTCAACAAATTGACGTTCTTTTCCTCCTGAAAATAAACCATCAATTACGTATAAAATATTTATCCTATTCGTGTCCACAAGTGAATGACCTAAGATTATTGTTTAATTATTAACATCAAATGACTAATTATCAATTGACAAAGCTTTTTTATATACTTCTTCGTAATTTTTTGCAATTGTATTCCACGCAAAATCACCAGTTTTACCCTGTTCCACAATATTTTCCGACATTTCTTTTAAAAGTTTCGGGTCATTTAATAGCGACTTTGCTTTTTCATAAATCGCTATAGAATCTTTAACAGGAATAAGATAACCATTCACACCATCAATAATCACATCTCTGAAACCACCAGCATTAGTTGCAATTACAGGTTTCTTAAAAACGAAGGCAGTCATTGCTACACCTGACTGTGTTGCATCTGTATACGGGCATACAACAAATTTTGTTGCTTTAATTAAGGCAACCAGTTCATCACTTTGAATAAACTTATTTATAATGGTAAATGTGGGTTCTTTTTCTATAGCTGATATATCAAAATAAAATTTTCCACTACCAGCAATAATTGCACGGATTGCCGGGAATTCATTTTTAAGCTTTTGGACTGCTTCAACAAAATATTCAATGCCTTTATAAGGTGAAATTCTACCAAAAAACAAAACATCACTATCGGGAACTTTAATATTTTCAGTATTGTATTGTGAATAAATCTCTAAATTCCCAAATGGAATAAAATGAATTGTTTGTTTATTATAAGGATATGCTTCCTTAACTGTTTGATAATCTGCCTTATTTTGGATAACAACATGACTTTTCGATTTTAATATCTGGTCATTGAATTTCCGGGCTAAAACATTTTTTGCCTTTTCTCCAGTATGATTTTCAAGGTCATGAACGGTATAAACAAATTTCTTAAATGGTATAAAAATCCTCAGTTGCAGGATATTCATATTTTTGCCATTTAAATGGATTACATCATATTTTCTAAGGATTTTTGCATATTTCCATGAAAGAATCCAGTTAGTTAATGATTTTAATTTCAGATTTTTGTATATAAATAGTTTAATTGGAAATTTACCATTACTATATGCTTTTATCTCTTCAGACAATACTTTAAACGTTGTCGCTTCATCCTGCAAGCCCGGTTTTACTTTCAGATTTTCAAAATTGATTACATTATTTTTCCGTTTGTTAAGCGAAAATGTAAATAAGAGGTCAACTTCCAACCTTTCAGAGAGGGCTTTTGCCATTGGGATGACGCTATCAGCGTGTCCAAAACTTACCAGAGCTACTTTCATGCGTTTGTTCTTTTATTAATTTTTATTCCATTTAGCCTTTTTCGCTTAGACGGAAGAACCGGCCCTATTCTTTGGACATGTTTTATTATTAAAAATATTTTTTTATTTGATCATAGACATACCCGGGTTCAAGAGTATTCATACAGTTCACTTTCAAATCGCAAGTTGATTTATAACAAGATATACACTCAAGCTTATTATTATAAATTATTTCTCCATTCCCGAAAACTTCCAGTTCCCATGGTGACGTAGGTCCTACAAGCACAATTGTAGGAATATCTAAAGCCACACTAATATGCATTCCCAGGCTATCTGAGGTGAAAAATAAATCAGTTAGGTTAATTAAAGAAGAAAATTCTTTAATCGAATTTTTACAGCCTGCATCAATTATTAAATCAGGTATTTGTTCCCCTATAGCTTGGTTCATTTCAACCTCTTCAGGTCCACCAAATAACAAAATGCCATATTCAGGATGCTGTTTTTTAATAATACGTATCAGTTCCAAATAATTTTCAAATATCCATTTTTTATATTGCCATCTTGTACCACCACCAGTATTTATTCCAATAATGTTAGAATAATTATATAATTTATTTGTACTTAAAAATTCTTCAGCAAACTGAGATGAAAGTTGATCTATTGTAATTTGAGGTTTATAAACTTCTGACTGAAGCCCGCAAATTTGGTAAATATGTTTTTGATAGGTTATCCTATTAAATCTTTTAAGGTCGTCATTTACGCCCATCTCCCACCATGTATTTGCAGCAGGGTTTGCCGGAATAACCTTACCATTTTTGCCGGAAACAAAACCAAATTTTTCATTGGCCTTTGCCAGGCTCAAAATAGAAGCACTTTGAGGATCTGCATCCAAACAAATTCCAATATCAAATTTTTCCGAAATCAAAAATTGAAGATAATTTTCTTCAATGGCCAGAATTCGATCAATATATTTATTACCCTTTAGCAATGTAAACGCATTCTTTTTGGTGATCCAGGTTATTTCTGCATTTGGATATTTTTCAACCAATGCCGGTAGAATAGATGTTGTTCGCAACACATCGCCCAAAGCATCAAGCTTAACAATTAAAATACGTGTTTGAACACCAATGTAATCAACGCATTCTTCGCATAATCGCTTATCTTCTTTATGAAAAACACAGGGTTTATATGCAAGATAATATTTACAGTCGGTTTTAATTAACATTGTATAAATTGTTAAATGATTATTCTGTTTCTTTATATTTCAGCAAAAAATTTGCATATTTATTTTTTAGTTCAGGATATTTTTTTTCCCAGATATTACACACTTGTGAATATATTTCACCATTATAGATTTTTTTCCCGATATAAAAGTCTCCAGTTTCTTTAGAGAAATTTGCTTTGAATTTAAACAAAGGGTCTTTAGGGTCATCACTGTTACCACCACCAAAATGAAAGTATTTGACACCAGAATCAATAGCAATTCTTATGGCTCTATCCAAAATAAAATTATTGCCTGCTAAAGAAGAATAATTTTTATCTCTACTTGAAAGGTGATAATGTGCATACTGATTTTCAATCATCAAAAGCATTCCGGCAATAATTTGACCTTGATATTTTGCTAAAATCAACTTTTGCTTTTGGCCTAAAAAAGCATTAAAGTTTCTAATATAATCTTCATTAAAATAATAATACTCTAATGAACCTATCTCCCTCATTGTTTGCAAATACAATTTGTAAAACGAAATGTAATCTACAATATCTTCAGAAAAGCATACTTCCAAACCATTTTTCTCTGCTTTTCGTAGCATATTGCGATTTTTCGAAGAATAACTATCTTTCCAAATCTTATCAATATCCCTATTTAAATTAAGTACTACTGTCTGCCTGTTCAAAAAAGTATTTAAATGATTTTTTGAAAACAAGTGATTATTAATTAAGGGATGAAACCTTGTAAATTCAGCAATTATACCTTCATCCACACAAAATGAATTAAATTGCTTATAAAAATCGTTCACAAAATCAGATTCATAATTTGAACTGATGACCCCATTGTAACCATAGGCACCTTGAATATCAAAACATTGCTTATCTAACTTAAATGTCTTCTTGTCAACCGGATTTTTCAAAAAAGGATAAATAGCTATATCATTGCCCTTTTTAAAAACAAAACAAAATACTTCACCATCTCCATACTTCTGATAAATTTTATAATACTCCGGCGTAAAATATATATCTTGTTGATCTGATGGCAATTGATAGAAATACCTGTTCCACTTCTCAGTTTCTTTTATAGACAATAAGTCCTGACTCATTTTTTGGGATCTGTTTTGAGTTTATTTGATAATTGTTGCTCTAAAGTTATATACTCCTTTCTTAACAAAGAAGCAATTATTACATTATGGTATTTTCCTAACTTGTATACCTCTTCACGCAAAAGGACTTCTTCTTTAAACCCGAATTTCTTTATACCACGCCCCGTCACTATGTGATTTTCCAGATAAGTAGTATATAATTTATTCAGACCCAGCTCATTAAAAACATATTTCAACACCTGGTCTAAAGCATCATGCCCCATTCTAAGGTTTTGATATTCTTGTCCAATAGTTATACCGCCTATGTTTGCTTTTCTGTTTCGCCAGTCGATATCAATTACTGAGAAATAACCAATCATTTCATCATTTTCCTTTAAACAAATGGCCCAATACTTCTTGTTTGAATCATGTAAAACAACACTTTTCACCCATTCCTTGTCCCGCGCCTTGGCTATAAAATACTTATTACCAGTCACTCTTGAATATATCTTATATTCCTGATGCCATTTGTTGATCTTAATATAATCATCAAGTTCAAGGGCTCTTAAATATGTTTTGTACTTAATCATACTTTGAGTTTTTTAAGTTTAGATACTCACTTTTCAATAAAGAAACTACTTCCACATTATGAAATTTACCACCTTTATATACATCTTCCCTCAAAACACCTTCAACCGAAAATCCCATATCAGCAAATATCTTTTTTGAAACCTCATTACTCTCTAAATAGCTTGTATAAAGACGATTTAAACCTAATTCGTCAAAAACAAATTCCAAGACTAAAGCATTTGCAGCAAGCTCGTATCCTTTATTCCAATGTCCTTCGTCAATGACCATTTCACCCATCCAGGCATTTCGGTTTCTGATATTGATTTTACTAATACTGGTATAACCCACCATTTCATTGGTATTTTTATCACAAATAGCCCAATAGTTTTCCATTTTATCGTTGAAAATCTTTTCTTCAACCCACAGTTTTTCTCTTTCAGATGACACGAAATTAACATTCTCGGTTACATTAGCTACCACATCGGGATCATTCCGCCATTTATGCGTAGTTTTGTAATCATCCGGTTC
Organism: Bacteroidota bacterium; assembly: GCA_039714415.1. Taxonomy (GTDB): domain Bacteria; phylum Bacteroidota; class Bacteroidia; order Bacteroidales; family NBLH01; genus NBLH01. The sequence continues at coordinate 536 of JBDLJL010000113.1, read as the reverse complement.
AAAAGCCCTTAAGTAACAATTTTCTTCATTTCTAGTCATGATATATAATTTAATTTATAATCCAATAACCGCGCTACTTGGAATATTTACAACTCTGTTTTCAAACCATTGAGAATTAGTTAAATCAGCACACTGCGCATTTTTGTACATGGCTGATTTATTAAGCAATTGCCAAATCGGTCTGGTCATAATTCCATTTGAATTTGTAAATTCCAGGAATTTATCTCTTTCATTTCTATTTTCGAGAATTACCGCTTGAAGCCAATAATTTGAAAAAGCATTTTCTGGTTCATTAAACAATTGAATATTACTATTTTTAAAAAAATCAGCATAAGCATCAAATAGCTTTCTCTTTTTAACAATAAAATCATCCAGTTGTTCCAGTTGAGCACACCCCAAAGCTGCGTTAAGATTCGGCATTCTGAAATTATATGCAGTCATATCATGAACATATTCCCATTTATGAGGTATTTTACCGGTTGTTGTCATATGTTTTGCCAGTTTTGCCAATTTTTCATCATCAGTGATAATCATTC
>JBDLJL010000112.1:0-17815 GCA_039714415.1 Bacteroidota bacterium | reverse complement strand
CCCCCAATCCAATTTAACAGATGCACATAAACAACAGGCTTATTTTTACTTATGGAAATAGAGCCCCACGAATGCTCTTTGCCGAAAGGATTGCCTTTGGTTTTGTATATAGCTTCTCCATTTAACTTCATCCATTTCCCAAGATCAGACAGGCGCACCTGGTCTTCAATAGGGAATCTGCCTTCCGGTGACGGACCTATATTGAGCAGGAAATTAGATCCTCGACAAGCACTTTTACTAACCATTTTTATTAATTCATCTGAAGATTTCCAGAAGTCATCATTTTTGTCAAATCCCCAGTTAAGTCGCATTGTCATGATAGATTCCATATAGCCTTCTTCACCCGGATTCACAATGGCACGGTCGCCTATATTTTTATAGTCCCCAAGATTATTTCCGATCCGCCCATTGATGATGCACTCCGGTTGGTACTTTCGAACAAGTCCGGCACACATTTTATTAAATTTCTCATGCTCTTTTACAGGCGTATCAAACCATATTAGGTCAATTTTACCATATTGGGTTAATAATTCTGTAATCTGTTTTTTTGAGAATTCGATGTATTCTTTTGAAAGAGGTTGGCGATCACTATTCTTACGGATATGGTGTGTCCAGTCTTTTTCGTGTGAATAATAAAACCCGACCTTTATATCATACTTTTTACAAGCATCAACATACTCCTTTACTAGGTCGCGTTTAATTGTAGAATGTTTCACTACATTCCAATCTGATGCTTTCGAATCAAACAATGCGTAACCATCGTGGTGCTTGGCTGTGAGTACCATATACGTCATGCCGGCATTTTTGGCCGTAAGAGCCCATTCTTCAGAATTGTATTTATAAGGATTCCAGTTAAGGGCTGCCTTTTCATAGTCTTCACGCGGCATACCTGATTTAAGATAAATCCATTCTGCACTTGCGTTACCCATTTCTTTCCCAAAGTCTTGTCCGTTATAATCCCCACCAAACGTAGAGTACACACCCCAGTGCAGGAACATTCCGATACGCCCTTCGTCCCACCATTTCATACGTTCGTGATACTCGGCATTAGTTTCCTGGGCCAAAGAGTGCGCAACAGGTAAATACAGCAGTAAAAAAAATAGAGTAACTGATTTGAAGTACTTGTTCATCACCTTTATTTCCTTCATTAATGTTTTAATTTATCGGATGTAACCGCATAATTTAAAATAATCATGCTTGTTTCATTTTATGTTATATATTTCTTTAATTGCATTCAATCAGATAAATACTACAAGTCATAAATACCCAAAACAGTTCCATCAAAAGCCAACACTTTAAGTTGCATTAATTTACCATGTTTCTTTAACACCATTATTGTTGCATCATCCGGTCTGTGTCCACCTCCTATTACAACCGGATAATCATTGCCCATACTACCTGCTTTATGATATGCAAAACGATGGGTATGCCCACTTATACTAACATTGAAATTAGCTTTATTAAGAATATCACCCCACAGTTCTAAACGAGGTATTTTACTTTCGTAGGCATTATGGTATAGTGGAATATGATGAACCAAAACCCGTTTGGCTGCTTTTTTAAATTCCTTAGTCTTAACCTCCTCTTTTACAAATTCTACCTGCTTTTTACGCAATGGGCTAAATTCAATTAAACCATGCATTTTTTTATCGTCATCTGTTTTTCCCTCTCCACAATCAAGCAATACAAAACGAGTATCCCCCCAATTAAACGCACCGTATGTTTTATCCCCCACCACATAGCCGATATAATTATTCAGCTCAATTGCAAAAGAACCTCTTGCTTCATGATTTCCTCTAATATGAAATATTGGTAACGCCTCAGCTCCAACCAATTCATTTGAATATGTTAAAAAATCAACAACTACATCTTCGTTGTGTGCATCGGCTACGCAATCGCCATTAAAAATCACAAAGTCGTAATCAATACTATCTACATGATTCATCAACCCTTTCATAATTTTTTTGTCCTTATGCAAATCATTAAAAATGATAGCTGTAAAATCAGTTGACTTAGAGTCAGGGAGTGTAAACTCATATACATCACTGTATTTCAGCTTGCCAAACTTCTTTTTATAAGTCCTATAGTCTTTTACCTCCCTTGAAACTAATCTATAATAGTATTTTTCACCGGGCTCAAGCTTGCTTAAACGTACTTTGTGATGTTTAACATTAGCCAACACCAAACCATCAATAACGGTTTGAGCCTTATTACCAAACTCTTTATCTGTTCCGTACTCAACCCAACCATGACTTGGAACATTAGTAAACCATGAGACAGTAATTCCGCCTTCAGATGGATCCTGCAAAAACGGAGTAGAACGAAACAGTGTTTGAGCCGTACCTGTTTTACTAATAACTTCTAGTGAACTGTTTAATACAACCGACTCGCCTTTTGATAATTGAAACGTTTTTAGAGCATCCTGATAACGCACTTTACATAAACCACCGTATTTTGAGGAAACAGTTGCCGAAGCCATTTTGCCGTTCTTCCACTTAATATCAACTTCATATCCTCCACGGGCCACAAGGCCTTTAACCTGCCCGTCACTGTACTTTGATGGTAAAGCCGGCAACAAATGAATTATTCCTGTTTGAGATTGAAGCATCAATTCAGTAACGCCTGATGTATAACCAAAATTTCCATCAATTTGAAACGGCGGACACATATCAAACAAATTACTTTGCATTGATTTGCGTAATAATTGCTGAATATGCTCATGTGCCATATCACCATCTAAAAGCCGGGCACTAAAATTAATCAGCCATGCTCTGCTCCATCCTGTTCCTGCACCACCATTTGCTAACCTGTAATCCAGAGATTTTTTAATCGCTTTAACAATCTTAGGATTATTATTGGTTGAAACCGCATTACCCGGATGAAAACCATACATATGAGATATATGCCTATGTCCCTTTTCATGCTCGGCATATTCTCTATCCCATTCCAGTATTCTACCATCAGAACCAATCACAAAGCCTTCTCTTAGTTTTACCCTCTGCTCTTTTATTGTATTTAACAGTTTATTTTCAACCTTCAGTACCTTACAGGCCTGCATATAATTATCGAATACTTCGGCAATAATCTGCTGATCCATAGCAGCTCCCATACATAATGCAGCAGGCTTACCACTTTCGTGTTTAAATCTGTTTTCAGGCGACATTGATGGAGATGAAACTAACTTTCCATCACGAGGATCTTCAATTAACCAATCGCTATAAAACTGAGCCACTTCATAAATTGCAGGAAACGCACGATTCTTAAGGAATGTAGTATCGCGATTGAATTCAAAGTGATTCCAATAATGTTGCATCATCCAACCTCCTGCACCAATAAATACACTCCAGTGAGCTGCATTTGCCCTTATCCATGTTGGAGCCCATAAATCGCTTGTAAGTGGGAAAAAAGCACCTCTGCAACCAAAATTTTTCATTGCGGTTACTTTACCATTTTCCACAAGTCTGTCGATATAATCAAAAAGCGGATAATTTAGCTCACCCAAATTGGTCATATTTGCCGGCCAATAGTTCATTTGGACATTTATATCCATATGATAATCGCCGTTCCAGGCAGCTTGAAGCTTGTTATTCCACAAACCTTGCAAATTAGCAGGATTTGTTCCTTTACGCGATGAGCTAATTAACAAGTACCTTCCATATTGATAAAGCAAAGTTTCCAGTCCTAAATCAATCTCTCCTTTTTGTACTCTTTCAAGTCGTTTATCAGTAGGAATGGTATCGTAGTTCTCACCCTTTAATTTTAAATCAACACGAGAGTATAATTTTTGAAAATCTCTAATGTGACGTTTCTCTATCTCACGCATTTTGAGTCCTGCAAGAGCTTTTAAATCATCAATATTCTTCTGCTTATAATCATCATGATAAAACGATGAATTTGAGACGATACAGAAAGTTGCTTTTTTTACATTTTTTAATTCAAGAAAATCAGCACCTCTTATAATTTCACCTCCTTTATTTTCAATTTTAAGAAGTGTTTCAAATTTAACACCTTCTAAAATTGGTGCCGACTTACCATTAAACTTAGCATTACGCTGTGTAACCTCACCTTGCATAACAAGCGTGCGTTCGCCGGTAGTTTTAACCGAAACGGTTGGATGTCCTTTATCTTTTGGACGGCTCAATATTACCTTTCCGTTTAATCCATCTTCAGCCTCTGTTTTAAACTCAATAAAAATAGCTCTATGCGGATGCGAAACAAACACCTTTTCAGTTACAAGCTTACCATTAGTTTTGTACGAAACCTTTGAAATAGCATTATTAAGACTAAGTTTTCGTTTGTAATTGGTTATATTTTCGTGATTAAATTGAATAAACAAGTCGCCAAGTGTTTGATGCGACCGTTTAACCTTATTTCGCGAAAATTTAGCAACAAGAAATTTATCTGCCTTTACATTTTTGTTTTGAAATAACAATTCACGAATTGTATCTAAGTCTGCTTTTGTACCTTCCGCATTGTCCCATCCTGCTTCACCAGGCCACATCGAATCATCGTTAAGCTGAATATGTTCATTTGATGTTTTTCCAAACACCATAACACCTAAACGGCCATTTCCCAATGGCAAGGCTTCTTCCCAATTTTGAGCAGGCTGTGAGTACCATAAATTCTGCTGACTCTGTGCCGATAAGTTAAAAATTAACCCCCCAAAGACAGATATTAAAATCAAATTAAACTTTTTCATGCGTTTAAAATTTTATAATTATCAGAAAATAAGTTAATTAAAATTTTGAGAACGCATGCAACCGCTTCGCTCTCTCGTGAACTTATTTTAATCATTTTCTTGTGTGAACTTTTGATTAAAAAAGTTCATGTTCGTTTCATATTATAAGGCTATTTCTTTTTTTTCCACTGCTTTAAATATTGTTCCTTTGTTACCAATGGTAACATATTACGCATTTGTATATGCCCTTTTTTTGAAATATTATTTATTTTATTAACAGGGATATCATAATAAGACTTACCTGATTTTTTATATTTCGGTTGATTATCTTCATCCGGCAAATTATCTACAATTGGTTGGTACTTAGCTAATACATTTTCAACTTCTCCGGTTTCTAAAATCAGATTTTTATGCTCATAAGGATCATTTTCCAAATCAAATATCCTATATATTACCTGTAAAGTATCAACGTAAATTTTATACTTGCCATCATATAACACCCTGTCTCTAAAAGTATTATAATTCTTAATTTTACCATTTTTATCAATCCCGGCAGGATGACTTCCCATAGCCAAATTCCATTCTCTTTCACCGGTCTCACTTTTTCCTCGTAAGACTGATGCAAATGATTTACCATTCAACTCATTTTTTTCCTGCCTGTCAATACCGGCTAAATCAAGAAATGTTGGAAAAACATCAGTAAAATCAACCAATGCATCAGACACTTTATTTACTTGTGCTTTATGAGGAGTTTTTACAATAAAAGGAGCATCAATACCATTCTGACTTAAAAAACCTTTTCCACCCTTAATAAAAACACCATCTTTTGCACCAATTATTTTAGGTGAAGTACCATTATCGGTAGTGAAAACTAAATAAGTATTATCAGTTAGTTTCAAACTATCAACGGCATCAACAATTTTACCTATAATGTAATCGGTATAACGTAGCATTGCCTCGTGTTTTTCAATAGTAGTTTTTGCATTTGGTTCATGCGGCGTATGTACAAAAGGAGCATGTGTCAGCACCATAGGATAATAGATACACATTGGATCATCCCTGTTTTCTTCCATAAAATTAATAATGAAATCAGAGAATATATCAGGGCCAAACTGATTCTCATAAGTTTGGCTTCCACTTTTTGTATGAATATAAGGATTCCAATAACGGCTTCCACTTTTTTTCACATTATCACCTCCCTCAGCACCTGTCCACATACAATATTCATCAAAGCCTGCATTTACAACAGCTTCCGGTTCAATTCTAAAATCATTTATTTGCCATTTTCCGGCAATACATGTTTTATATCCGTTTTTTCTAAGTTCTTGTGCAAATACCGGATTTTTAAACGGGTCAAAACGTGTTTCATGTCCCCATCTTGGCACATCAAAATGATCAACCCAACCGTTTTCATAAGGATATTGCCCTGTCATTAATGCAACACGTGATGGGGTACACTGTGGCATTGAATAAACGTTGCTAAATTTTATTCCATTCTCAGCTAAAGCATCGATTCGCTTTGTTTCAATATTTTCAGCTCCATAACAACTAATCCATTCTTTACCCAGATCATCAACCAGAATAAAAATTAAATTGGGCTTATCCAACTCCTTTTTTTTCTGAAAACTTGATATGAGTAACGCTCCGATAATAATTAATGCTAAATGTCTAATTTTCATCTGTTTATATTTAATTGTTTTTATTGGTCAGATGTTACCGCATGTCAAAAATAATCATTGTCCCCGATGCGTCGAGGCTGTGTGTGTTAATAATTATTTTTAACATAGCCCCGATTTTTTTTCGGGGCTTGTTTCATCCGTTTATTTTTTAATTGTTTAAATTTTTTTGTTTCATTATTTATTTTTTTTATTAAGCATAAAGTCACCCAGCCCTTTTCGCTTTGATGACAATTTACTCTTCATATCAACCAATACTTCAGCATATTCGTTATTCTCACTCAAATCGACCATTTCAAGTGGATCGTTTACTATATCAAACAGTTGTGTTTTTTTAATGTGAGGATAGTATATTAATTTATATTCATCGGTTCGAACCATACGTTGTTTATTTTTATAACTACCGTAAATAACATCTTCACCACCTTGATCACTTTTGCCTGTTACCAGTTGTGCAATACTAGGGAATTCTACTGTTTTAGGCACTTCAATACCTGCCAACTGACAAGTAGTAGCATATATGCTTTGCATGTAAACCATATTATCCACCTTTCTTCCTTTTTCAATTCCCGGACCAGCAATAACTAATGGCATTCTTACACTATGATCGTACTGATTTTGTTTACCGAATAGTCCATGCTTTCCCATAGCCAATCCATGATCGGAAGTAAAAATAACATAAGTATTATCCATTTTACCACTTTTTTCTAAGGCCTCAAGAATTCTCCCTATTTCATGGTCAGCATGTGTAATAATAGCGTAATACTCTGATAGATGTGTCTTAACAGCCTCGTGAGTTCGTGGGAATGGTGCAAGTTTTTCATCCCTGACTGTATGATCTCCCTGATCAAACGGATGTTCCGGTAAATAATTCGCCGGTATCTTTATCTCTTCCACAGGATACATATCTACATACTCTTTAGGAGACTGACGTGGGTCGTGAGGAGCGTTAAATGCCACATACATAAAAAACGGATCGTCTGAATCTTTCACATCTGAATTAATAAAATCAATGGCCTTATCGGCATATAATTCTGAGGTGTGCTTATTAACAGTATATTCTTTACCTATTTTTGCTGTGTCACCTTCAGTATATATAATATCTTTGACCATAGGTGTCCAGTGACCGGTAAATGCCACATCAGATGGAGACCATGTATTATTCTTTTCAGATGGGCGGTTATATTGAACTTTTGCTCCTGTTGAGTCACGCGATTCATACATTCCATGGCCAATTGCTGATGCCTTGTTAAAAGCTTTTAAAGCTGCATAATCAGAATTATGCCATTTACCGGTAAGAAAGGTTTGATATCCAGCCTTACTAAACACCTCAGGCCAAAGCTCTACTTGTGTATGTTTATTAGTATCTATTTTCTTCTTTTTCTTTTTCTTATTCATAGAAGATATTAGATAAGTATAATTCTTAGGTGCTTTATATATCGTTTGTCCTGTAATTAACATGGTACGACTGGCAATGCATACTGCACCAGCCCATGATCCCTGATTGAAACAATGGCTAAAGTTCACGCCCTCATCAACTAATTTGTCGATATTGGGAGTTGAAATTTCTTTATTACCCAAAGCATTAACCGCATCATATGTTTGATCGTCAGTGATTATAACCAGGAAGTTCGGTTTTTGTTCCTGTTCCTGTTCCTTCTCTTTTTTAAGGTTACTAAAGCCTGATAATAAAATAGTAACTACTAATAGGAATAATAAATATTTTTTCATCTGTTTGTATTTAATTATTTTTAATGGCCAGATGGAACCTCATGATGAAAAATAATCATTGCCGTGTGTGTTAATAATTATTTTTAACATGCTTGTTTCATCTGTTTATTTTTTAATTACTTTTTATTGTTAGATGGAACCGTCCCGAAAAAATCGGGACTTGTTTCATCTGTTTATTTTTTCTTTTTTTTCTTTTGATTTTTCACCTTAAAAGGATCGGCCCATTTTTGCTTAAGTTTATTAAAAGACTCCTGCCCATATTCATCACCTTCAAAACTGCTTTTAAAGGATTCTACTGATACTTTTGATTGTTCATATAAGCGATTCAAAACATCGGGTTTGTCATCGTTTATTAAAGTGGTTTCATAAGGATCGTTAACAATATCATACAACTCAGGTTTTTTATTTCTAACATAGAATTTATACTGACCGCTATAGCAGTTTACCTGATTTTGAAGTGACATCACAATCGTATCGGTACGACTTTCGGTTTTACCTTCAAGAAATGGCAAAAGGCTAGTTCCATCAAGTCTGTTTTTCATTTTACTCTCGTCAATGTTTAATACATCGGCAATAGTAGGCAAATAATCAGTAGTAACTGCAGGGTAATCTGTTTTTACAGCTTTTTTAATTTTAGCAGGCCAAACCATTAAGCCCGGAACCCGGATACCCCCTTCGTGTAACGATCGTTTACGGTCACGAAAGCCTCCTGTAGTACCTGCCATACGACTTTCAGGTCCATTATCGCTACAAAACCAGATTATTGTATTTTCATCAACCCCTTTTTCTTTTAAAACTTGCCTTAACCTACCTATTTGCTCATCCATTGCTGTTATACTACCGGCAAAATTCCGGGTATTCAAATCATGACCTTCATACATTTTTTGATATTCGGGTCCTGCTACGCATGGTTTATGGGGTGTATGAAACCACACCACAGCTAAGAATGGTTTATCATCGTTAACTGCTTCATTAATAAAAGGCACCACCCTATCCATAATAACACGACTATCATCGCCTTCAATGTTATTTGTTATTTTTTCACCATCCTGATTCCAGTAATGAGTTCCAAAATGAGTGTATTGCTCATCATCTTTAATATAATCCCAGACACCTTTAGCACCCTTTACCGGTTTTTTCATAGGATCCCATGTAGGCACTTTAGCCTCTGTAACAAATACTCTATCAAAACCATGCAACATAGGCGGGTTATACTCTTCAAAATTATCAACATCACCACGGTTTGAATCTTTCTCTTTTGTAGTTAATGTTCCCAGATGCCATTTCCCAAACATACCCGTCACATAACCTTTTTCTTTAACCAGTTCCGGAATAGTTATCTCCTCAGGGCGCAAAATACCTTGATTAGCTGTGAATACCCCTGTGCGAAAAGGGATACGGCCGGTAAGTACACTTGCTCTTGTTGGGGAACAAACAGCACTGGCAGAATAGAAACGATTGAATTGAACGCCTTCTTCAGCCATTTTATCCAAATTAGGAGTTTTTATAATCTTGTTTCCATTATACCCGGTATCTCCCCAGCCCAAATCATCTGCCATTACCAGTATGATATTGGGTTTTGATGATGTTTTTTCTTCTTTGTGCGACTCACTCTTGTTATTTAAAGCGCCACATCCGACTAATGTTACTAAAGCAAATAACAATAGAGATAAATTAATTTGAACTCTGTACATATTTATAATTATTATTTTAATATTGTTTTTAAATCATTAGCCATCTTTGTATCTGCACTCAAATATGGATCGGAAAATTTAACGCCATACTCTTTCATTTTTGCTGCAAGCTCTTTTACCACATCTTGTTTTTTTGCATCTTCAAAATAGTTGATTAACTCATTGGGGTCTTCCTGCAAATCAAATAACCAAGGCTTATCACCAGGCGATAATACCAACTTATATCTCGATGTAATAGTTGCTACCCATCCTGTTGTTTTTTTACTCGCTTGACGAGAAAAAGTTATATCTTCAAAATCAGTCTCTTTTTTTGAATCCTTAAGTATTGATGAGAAATCAATTCCTTCCATCTGCCCGGGCACTTGCTGATTCATAAAAGATAAAACAGTTGGTGCAAAGTCAACCATATTAAAGGCGTTGTTAACCACTGAACCCGGCTTAATTGCTGCCGGATAAGACACAATGAATGGCACTTTAGCTGATGCCTCAAACGGATTACCTTTATTGTGACGGTGGTGCTCAGCACGTAAATCGCCATGGTCAGATATAAACACTATTATTGTGTTATCAGTTAAATCATTTTCCTCCAAATAGCTTATAATTCTTCCCACATTATCGTCGATACATTTTACCATACCAAAATATTGCGATTGATCGATTGGTGATTTTCTTTGTGGCCCAGCCCATTTGGGAGCATCCTTTTTCTCCACATTAAAAGTTACAGGAGCCTCATATTTCATGTCTGAATACATTGTGTCGTACGGAGCACGAACTTTGTCGGGTCCATGCGGGTCTGGAAAACTTACATGAATCAAAAACGGTTCTTTTTTATTATCCTTGATAAAATCTAATGTTTTATTTGTAAGAAAATCGGTTGCAAAAGAGAATTCATCTGCACCATCAACACTATAAGATGGTGCACCTTTTTCATTTACTGAAGCAACCTTTGGTCCTGTCGGTGTGTCTTCAAACTTTTTCCAGTGTCCGCGATTAAACATATAACGGTTGTCTTCAAAACCAAAATTACGTTCGGGATCCCATTCGGGTTTTCCATGCCCGTTTAAGTGCCATTTGCCTATAAACCCGGTTTTATAACCTGCATCATTTAAAACCTTTGCATAAGTTATTACCTCATCCTTCATTGGAAAATCATTTCCGGGCACCCCGGTATGCTGCGGATACATTCCCGACACCATTGAGCCGCGCGAGGGGGAACAAACAGGCGCTGATGCATAAAATTTTGTAAATAACATCCCGTTATCGGCTAACTGGTCAATATTTGGTGTTTCAACATTATTACCTTCACCCCAAACGTAAGCCTGATCGTGGCTTAATTGTTCGCGGTAACACCCTAGTGTTCTAAAATTATGCTCATCAGTTTGGATTATTACCAAATTTGGTTTCTCTGTGACTTCTATTCCTTTGTTTTTCTTAACCTTACAAGAGTTAAAAATTAATATACTAAATAAAAGCAATATGCTTAACCTTAATTTATCTTTCATAAAATATTTATACCTTAAAGGTGGATTATATAACTCTGTTTATATTTTTATCAATTTATGTATTTCTTTATTGCCAATAGCATCAATAATGGTAATAAAATACACCCCGGGGCTCAGCTTTTCAGTGTCAATCGTTGATTGAACAGAAACTATCTCCTCCGAATATATCATTGTTCCGTTTAAATCAGTTAGTACCACAAGGTAGCTGCCAGCTTTGCTAAATGTTATGTTGATCTTTGATGTAAAAGGATTTGGATAGGCAGTATGTTTTGATATTTGATTTTGAGCAATACCTGTATAAGCATTTATAGAAAAGTCTGACACTACCGGAAAATGATCAGAAGCTTTGCCGGTATTCTCCCTTTCCAGTCCATAAAGTAAAAGTCTCTCTGCTGGCATTTCTTCGGTTTGTAAAACAAAGGACTTTTCAATATTAATGAGCGCATCCGAACAAATCATAAAATCCAATTTGCCGGGATCATATTCTTTTTTATCGTTTCTCCATGTATAATGTGCATTCAAATCAGTTTGCCGGGGTTCAATATCTGTAATATCTGTATTATCCCAATCAGGAGATCCCCCACTACCATATTGGGCGGTATTCTGAATATTGCCTGTTAATATGGTTTGTAATGGTTGACCTGATCCCACAATGTTTAAATCTCCGGCATATACAAAAGGAGTGTTCTTTGGTAGTGTTACAAGACCGCCCTCTGTTTTTGCATCTAAAATAAATTCTATAAACTGATCAGCCTCATCCTGTCTTATATTTTCATTTCCTGTATAAGGAGTTAGGTGTGCATTTATAAAAAGCAGATCTGTGTGATAGCTTTCAGGAAGATCGATGAGTGCAGGGTACTGTCGGCTCAGGTGATCCCAGCTCTGAATAATTGGCCAGTGAGAGGCTGTAATAAGATCACCGTCTGAATGTTTAGTAACGTACCAACCATTAGGTGTTTCAAGTGGACTCCAGGCATCAAGAAACTCTTTTACATATTCAGGCGTAGTTTCATGACACTCAGAGAAACCAATAATATCAGCATTTATAAATGGAACTATTGCCTCAAAAAATGGCAATCTCCACTTAATCAACCCATCGAGCTTTACATTATAAGCCAATATACGAATATGATTTGAGTTTTTTTTGACTACATCTGTAGCCACAAAAGGAACTTCACTAAATGTGTATTGAAGGTTTGGTGTTTGATTGTTATTATCATCATTAATAAACAAAAGTTTAATGTTTGAAGATGTAAACAATGAGTGTATGTCATTAATAACAGCACTTCTGCTAATTGCTATTTCGTATTGATTAGTAATTTCTTTAGGAGCACTTGTTAAAGATATCTGAGAGAGAGAGATTGAATCATTAGATTCACCATAATATACAGCATACGATTCTCTAAAATTAATCTTCAACTCGGCACCAAAACCGCTTGAAACAGAAAAACCGGTATTCTCATCATTATCAGTATCAAGGTACAGACAAATATCATGTTGAGAAAGGTTGTCATGTAAACCGAATTCAATATTGGTTTTTAATCTGATAAAAAGAGAGCTCTCATCATTGGCAACTTGTATATTTTTTATTTCTACACCGGAAACTGTATCGTCTACTGTATCGTTAAACAATGTTAAATCTGACCCCCAGTAGTCCCAGTCTGCAATATTACCATCAATTGTTATTGGAGCAGACTGAGCTACTGCATTTATTGGATAATATGCAATTAAGCTTATTATTAATATTTTTTTTAAAATATTCATATATTTTTTTAATATTTTTTGCGAGTAAAGGTTACCTAAATAAATTGCTTACTCTCTATTATTAGATTTAATGGGCTCTGGTTTAAATACTCTGTGATACTAATAATTATTTGTTTTGAATAATTACCAGTATCCTAATTACTTGTCAGACATAAGTAATTAGGATATTTAAAATGTCCCAGACAATCTAAACTAAAGCGACTTAATGCAACTCTAACTCTTTAATTTCTCTATTATTTTCACCCCTTATAGCCTTAAACTCTTCAATCATCATATTTAAGACATCTGTTTTAGTTTGAGCCAAATTATTCTGCTGAGCAATATCTTCTTTTAAGTTAAATAGCTGATATTTTTTACTGTTACCCAATTCAATATTAACTTGCTTATTAACAGCCTTACCTTTATAAGGTGGTATCATTAACCAATCGCCTTTACGAAATGCTGTGCGTGAAGTTGCTTCAATCACAAGCGATTCACGTCCTTTTTTGGTTTTACCCATAAAAGCATCAAGCAGATCTTCACTGTCTGTGCTTTTTTCTTCGGTTCCGATAAGTTCAGCTATTGATGCAAGTAGATCCATTTGACAAACAAGTGCATCAGAAACCTGAGGTTTTATCTTACCTTTCCAGTAAGTAACAAAAGGTACCCTTGTTCCTGCTTCAAATAAACTGTATTTTCCACCGCGAAAAGGACCGCCAGGTTTGTGGTTTCCTGCTTTTTCAACAGCATCGTCGTTATAACCATCGTTTAAAACAGGGCCATTATCGCTTGAGAAAACAATTAAGGTGTTCTCTAAAATTCCTTCTTCTTCAAGAGTTTTCATAAACTCACCAATAACCCAGTCGGCTTCAGCAATAACATCGCCACGAGGCCCCATTGTTGTAGACCCGACAAAACGTGGGTTAGGTGTACGGGGAACGTGTGGTTGCTGTAAAGCATAATATAAGAAGAATGGTTCATTTTTATGAGATTTAACATAATTCTTAGCTTTAGCAAGAAAATGGTCGGCCATATCAACATCGCTCCATTTTGCTGCCTCGCCACCTTTCATATATCCAATACGAGGTATACCATTTACAATAGTGGCGTTATGTCCGTGATGCCATTTCATTGTAGTTAGTTCAGGGTTATCTTTTCCTGTTGGCTGGCCTTCAAAATTGTTTTTGTAATCAATTTCAATAGGGTCGTTAGGGTCTAAACTATCAACAGTTCCGTTTTCGATATAAACTGTCGGAACACGGTCTTGTGTCGCAGCCATAATATATGCGTAATCGAAACCTACTTCGTTTGGTCCCGGCGACACGTGCTGATTCCAATCGACAACACCTGTACCCAAACCAAGGTGCCATTTACCTACAATACCTGTATGGTATCCTTGCTTTCGCAACATTTTAGGAATTGTAACCTGGGCAGTGTCAATAATTAGTGGAGCTGTACCAGGTAAAATCTTTGCATCCTTGTTTTTCCACGGGTAAACACCTGTTAATAACGCATAGCGGCTGGGTGTACATGTTGCAGATGATGCGTACCCATTTGTAAAACGAACTCCGCCATTTACCAGTGCGTCAATATTTGGTGTGCTTAATTCAGTTGCTCCATAAGAACTAACATCACCATAACCAAGGTCATCAAGATATATAAAAATGATATTTGGTTTTTGAGCCTTGTTGTTGCTTTCATTTTTATTTGCCTGACATGAGGCAATTGTCAATAAGACAACAAATAATAAAATAAATTTTCCTAAAATTTTCATTTGTAATAGTATTATTAATTAACGTTATTTTTTTTCTTTTTTTTACCAGACACCTTCTTGTTATGACCTTTTGTTTCCTTATCAATCTGTATTTTCTTATCGGATGAGGATAAACCGTAAAATGATTTAACAGCATCACAGTTTAGGTAATTACTGGTTGTTTTGCCACAATTTTTTTTGACCAGGGTAGCACCCATCCAGTAAGGATTGATCATTTCACTTTCCCACTCGTTGTATTTATGAATCAGGTCATTGGTAATAGTGGTTCTGTTTCCTTTGTATAAATTTTTCTTCTCGCCGGCTCCGTTATTATTTAGCACATAATACGCTGTATCGTTATCGGCATTTCCAAATTTTTTATAATGAATTATTATTTTGTGATTTCCTTTTTTGGCAACAGCGTAGTTCTGAAATTTTCGCCAGAAAAGGTACTCATGAGCTGTTAAAGTTGTTTTATTAACAACAGGTAACAGGTCAACTCCGTCAAGCTTATTCTTTTTTGGAAGTTTACCTCCGGCAGCTTTAATAATAGTTGCTGCCAGATCGAGTGAAATAACCTGTTTTGAGTAAATAACATTTTCAGGCACTTGTCCTTTCCATATCATAAACATTGGAACTCTTAAGCCGCCTTCGTAAGGATCGCTTTTTCCGCCTCGTAAAGGTCGATTGTTTGAAATCTTACCAGGACCTTTCCCTCCGTTATCATTCAGGAAGAAAATAAGGGTGTTTTCAAAAACATTCCATGCTTTTAAAGAATCGACAAGTTTACCTACGTTATAGTCAAGACTATACGTCATTGCCGCATAATTCTGTCTTTTTTCATCGCATGGTTCACCTTTTATCCCTTTGCTGTTATTGTATCGTTCAAAATCTTCTTTTTTTGATTGGTACGGGCCATGAACGGCTGTGTATGACAAATAAGTAAAGAATGGTTTGTTGGAATCAGCCTGCTTTTTCATCCAGTTAAGGGCATCAGATGTAAGCACATCGGTCATGTAACCTTCTGTAAGGTCATCAACCTCCTTATTTCTCATAAGCTTTTTATCAGGCTCAAGGTCGTTTGTGTGAAAATAAGGCCTTGACCCAGATAGTAATCCGTAAAAATAATCGAAACCACGGTTATTGGGATGATGGTAATCCATATCGCCAAGATGCCATTTACCGATAGCTGCGGTTGTATAGTCTTGTTGTTTCAGGTAATTGGCAATTGTTACCTCGTTTGTATCAAGCCCGACATCGCTATGGCTTTTACCGGGGGCGATAAATTTGCTTGGATTGGTTTCATACCCAAAACGGTTTTGGTATCTTCCTGTTATTAATCCTGCTCTTGACGGTCCACATACCGAATTTGTAACATAAGCCTGGGAAAAGTATGTTCCTTCAGCTTTTAATTTGTCAATGTTTGGTGTTTCAATTAACTCAGAGCCTTTAACTCCAAGAACATTCTGAAATCCCCAGTCGGCATAGCCTGCATCATCAGTTAATACAATAATTATATTGGGTTTTTCCTGGGCATTAATGTTAAGTGAAAACAGGCTTAGAACTATGATTATTAACCGTTTCACGAATGTTGATTTTTTTTGCATAATCATGTTTAATTTTATTGTTTTTTAGGTTTTATGGCAGTACTGTTTCTAAACAGAGAATCAATGGCATTACAATTTGGGTATAGTTTTACCGGTTTGCAAAATTTAGGAGCAACATATGGTCCTAAAAAGTATGGTTTCACCATTTCTTTTTCCCATTCATTATATTTTTGCATTAAATCATCAGCTATAGGGTGTACTCCTTTACCTGAATATATATTGTTAACATCATTCTCTCCCGATCCATCGGTATTAAGAATGTAATATGTAGTATCGTTGTCGGCAGCACCAAGTTTGTTATAGTGAACTATTATTTTGTGATTATCCGTTTTAGCAACTGCCCAGCTGGTATATTTTCGCCAGAAAAGGTATTCGTGAGCTTCAACAGCAGTATCATTAACAACAGGCATAAGATCGACACCGTCAAGTTTTTTCTCTGGTTGTAATTTTCCACCACCAGCAGCAATAATACTTGTTGCAGCTATATCCATTGATATTACCTGTTTTGGGTAAGTTGAGTCTTTTGGTACATGACCAGGCCAAACCATAAAGAATGGAACCCGGTAGCCACCCTCGTATGGTGAGCCTTTTCCGGCGCGTAAAACGCCGTTATCAGTAATTTTTTTTGGTGCTTTGCCTCCGTTATCATTTATGAAAAATATTAGCGTATTATCAAAAATATTCCATGTTTTTAAGGAATCGGTCAATTTACCGATATTCAAATCAAGATTATCGGCCATACCAAGATAATTTTTTCTTTTATCGCTACATTTTTTGCCGTTTTTCCATTTGCTGTCGGAATGTTTTTTATAATCTTTCGGTTTAGCTTTATATGGCCCGTGAATAGCTGTGTATGACAAATATGTAAAAAACGGTGCTGAAGCTGTATCAACCTGGGTTTTCATCCATGCAAGAGCTTCATTGGTTAAAACATCAGTCATATAACCTTCGGTCAGGTCATCGAACTCAAAATTTCGCATAAGCTTTTTATTTGGCCCAAGGTCATCAGTGTGAAAATATGGACGTGCTCCGGCCAAAAGGCCATAAAAATAATCAAACCCACGGTTGTTAGGGTGATGATGCATTTCTTCACCCAAATGCCATTTCCCTATTGCAGCTGTATTATAACCTAATTTTTTCAGATGATCGGCAATAGTTTTCTCATTAGGTTCCATGCCTACGTCTTGTAGTGTTTTTCCTGGCGATGGATATATTGACGGGTTATACTCATACCCAAAACGATTTTGATATCTGCCTGTCATAAGCCCTGCTCTTGAAGGGGCGCATGTTGCACCTGTAACATAAGCCTGGGTGAAATTTATACCTTCATTTCTCAGTTTGTCGACATTAGGTGTTTTGCATGTTTTTGATCCCTGAAACCCCCAATCGGCATAACCAGCATCATCAACCACCACAACGATTATGTTTGGT
>JBDLJL010000111.1:0-17958 GCA_039714415.1 Bacteroidota bacterium | reverse complement strand
GGATTATTCTTTTTCCAATGCGCATTTGCTCCATGCCCAACCCAGGAAAGCGGATTTTCCAATTCAACATACAACCCAATTTTATCGCACCACTCAATAAATTCTTCTGAGGGCGGATAATGCGAGGTCCTGATATAATTTACATTGGCTGCTTTGTATAGTTCTGCATCTTTTTTCCAAAGCTCTGGAGTAAGGCTTCGTCCTCGTAAAGGGTGTGCTTCGTGGCGGTTAACACCTTTAAGTTTAATTACTTTTCCATTAACAAAAAGTTGGTTTCCTACTACCTCGATTTCCCGAAAACCTATTATTTTTTTGATTTTCTCTTCTCCTGCATCTGATTTAACCGTAATTTTTAATTGATACAGGTTTGGGTGTTCCGCATCCCATTTTAAAGGATTCTTCACATCAAAAACCAGGTTTATATTTTTTGATTTATCACCGTTAACCTGAATGTTAGTTTGATTATCTTTTAATGGTATGTTATTCCCGTTAAAATCAGAAAGAAAAACAGTTACCAAAGCCTTTTTGGCCTTTCCGTTATTAATAATTGTACCGTTAATTTTCAGTTCTGCATTGATAAAATCTTTATCGAAATTGGTTTGTACAGACAAATCTGCCAAATGAACTTTTGGAACTGCATACAAATATATTTTACGAAGGATCCCACCCAATTGATGAGCTGCATATTGTGTCCCTGACATCAATGTATCTGCCATTGTTTCAGAGACAATACCCATTACGATACGATTTGTTTTCCCAAATTTCACTAAATCGGTTACATCTTTTTCGAAAGCAACCATAGGCCCGGTATGACCTCCTGCATTTTTACCGTTTACCCATACATCGGCTTTACTAAAAACTGCATCGCACCTTAAATATACGGTACTATTTTTCCAATCTGCCGGCACATTAAATTTTCTAAAATAAGCAGCCTGTTTGCCTGGTTTAACTTCAAAACCTTGCATAAGCCATTGTCCCGGGACGTTTATCCCTTTCCATGAATTGTTTGCATCTTTCATCCCATAATAACTATTTTTGAACACAGGATTAAAAAACCATTCACCATTCAAAGATAAATTATTCGATTCATTGTCTGTTTTTTCAGGGACTTCTGCTAATTGACTATAACTCAAATGGCTAATCCCCAATAAAAGGAGTATTGTAAATAATATTGTTTTATACATATTGCAAATTTTTAATTTGTAAAATTAATTTAATGTTCAATAAAGTTATAGAATTTATTTATCTTATGCTTGAACTATTTTCGCATTAAATCTAATATGAACTTCAAATTGTATTATATTTGCAATTAGCAATAACAATTCAGATAATACACTTCAACAATGAAGCCTCAATATTATAAACTACCAAAACACCATCACGAATTAATTATTGTAAGAGAAGATATTACCTCTAAGTTTTATGGTGAATGGCATTATCACGACAAGATTGAAATGGTCTATATTATAAAGGGAACAGGGACAAGGTTTATTGGTGATAATATTTCCCGTTTCTCGGATGGCGATTTGCTTTTGGTCGGTGAATATCTTCCTCATGTTTGGAAAAATGATGCGCTTGACTCAGCCAAAAATGATAAAAAAAGAGTACATGCTATCATTGTTCAATTTCCCGGGAATATTGGCGGGGATGAATTTCTGGGAATTTCAGAATTGTCATCAATAAAAAAACTATTAGGTGATTCACGGCTTGGAATTAATTTTTCAGTCCTTGAAAATCATATAGTAAAGAAACAATTAAAAAAAATGGTTTCTCAATCACCTTTTGACAGATTGCTCTCCTTGCTTTCAATATTAAAAAAATTATCAGAGATAAAAGAAAAAATAATTTTATCAAGTATTCCTTTTGCTGATTATTATAAAAAGCACAAATCGAAAAGAATAGATAAAATTTACGAATATGTTACTAATAATTATAAAGAAGAAATAAAACTTGAAGACCTGGCTTCAATTGCAAACATGACCCCTACATCATTGTGTAGGTTTTTTAAACATTCAACCAGAAAATCAATAAGTGAATTTATTAACGAAGTTCGTATTGGCTATTCATGCAAGTTACTTTTTAATGAAAAGCTAACGATTTCGGACGTATGTTTCAGTTGCGGCTATAATAATTTATCATATTTTAACAGGCAATTCAAAAAACATATTGGCATTAGTCCATCAGCATATCAAAAACAAATAAGTGATATTGAAAAATAGCATTAATCGTAGAAAGCAAAATTCTATGAAAGTGCTTGCACCTCAACGCAGCGAATCTTTGGATTAACAATATTGAGGCCACTCCGAAAAGGGACATTGGGCGAAATTCGAAAATCAGTTTTGCCCCCTAACCCTAAAAGGAGCTCTGATTTTCAGCGACTTCGCCCTTTAGGGTCGGGGTAGGAAGTTGCTGAAAATCTACGATAAACACTTTTCGGAGTAACCTCAATATTTATAGCCGAACCATAATTGTTAGTTTTTACTTGTTATCTCTATATTAATTTTACCTTTTTTAAGTGGACGTATATTAAGTAAACGAGATTCTTTATCAAATTTCTGTTCTACATTACCGTGAACTTCAGTTAAAATCCATCCTTTGGGCCAACAATAATCAGGAAGGTATATCTCTGTCCAATGATTTGTAAGTTTTTCAGACAGCTTCTTATCCCAATTCATCTCAAATGAAAAAACCCTTAATTCTGAGTCCCAGCTATATTTAGGGGATGAGCCGGCTATACGCTGAGGGTAAGGCCTTTCCAACACTTTAGCTTTTTTTACCTCATTTCTATTCTTATCAATAATACTCCATGAACCGGGATCATACTCCCAATAAAACCACCCACCGCAAATCTTATCGCTCATCTTCAAAACTTCTTCAATATATTCCAAAGCAAGTGGATCATTCCCACCCAATCCGAACTCACCAATAAGCATAGGGACATTCTGTTTTTTATATTCCTTTTGTCTGGCATCAGCCCACAAATTGATGTGAAATGGGTTTCCCATATATTTGCCATTTACATCAAGATCTAATGTGTAAATATGAGGAAAATAGACTAATTTTGCATCTCCTTTCCTGGGGTCGTTCAACAAACCAAGTGAAGATTTAAAACCTTGATTTGGGCCAAAAGCTGATGGTTCATAAAATATCCAGATATCATTGTCAACAGTCCTTATCTTATTGATGGCTTTTTGATAAAACGGGGTAAGGAATTTTTCTTCCAAATTTCTAAAACCATCAAAAGTTGCAAGGGTTGGTTCGTTATAAAGCTCTACACCAATAACAGTTGGGTGATTACCCAAAACCTTTAGTGCTTCAACTATCGCATTTATGTAATGTTCCTGAAGTTCCCCGTGGCCACGTTCAATATCCCAGAAATTACTTATTGATGCCTGAACCGCAGGCTGAAAGTAATTAAGCTCCCAAGGACTTTGTGATTCAAAAGGTTCATTATCATCAATAATTGCCCATTCAGGTGCCCCATCGCCTCCATATCTAACAGCATATAAATCCTGATGCATATCAAGGATAACTTTAAGGCCTGCTTCTTCGCACCAATCAAGTCGTTCTTTAACCCTGTTAAGATAGTCATAATCGTACTTACCTTTTTGCGGTTCAATCCCATCCCAAAATATCAGAAGCCTGACGGCATTATAGCCCCAATCCCTTGAAAGTCTTAAAATATCCTCTTTAACCAGATCTCCTGTGCGCAAAGGATGCGATTTCCCGGAAGTTAAAACATTCATTCCATGAAGGATCATGATCCTTCCATCTTCATCATATATATAGGAGCGATCTGGATCCGGTTCGTAATTAGTGCGTATTATTAAAAATATTGCAAGTGAAATGATAATTCCACCAATAATAACGAGTGTAATTTTAATACTTTTTTTCACTGGGATATATTTTAGTTATGATAATATTTAGTAGTGCTTTCATGTTTTTAAATTAGCCTGATTAATTATTTCAATTTAAGCTATTATTTCAAGTAAAACCCAAATGATTGCTAAAATCAATACTATGCCAAATCCAACTACCCTAAAATCATTAAAGCCATTCCATTTCTTAGGCCAGAATTCTTTTAGGTTAATGCAGTTTGAAATTTGTTCTTCGCTGGGTTTAGGGGTTAAATAACTTGTAACAATAAATATCAACGATAGTAAAACAAATTTCCACCAGGCTTGCATCATAAATCCAAGCCCAAGCATATTTGTAATAGCTTTTGTTGATCCTGTAACCTGATATCCACTATTTTCAGCAATGCCTGAAGCTATTACATCAAAACCGGGAATTAGGTTTTCAAATGGAAAATCCAAAAGAAAAACGAAAATCCCGATAATTAGTCCGGTTGCAAAAGTCAGGTTTGCAGCTTTTGCAGTTCCTCTTTTCCAAAACATGCCAAATAGAAATACAGCAGCAATTGGTGGTGCAATCATTGCCCCAAGAGAATTTACAGTATATATAATTGTATCTCCAAATTTATTCGCATTTATAGACCAGATTATTGCTAATATCATAACAACAATGCCAGTTACACGACCTGCAATTACTAATCCTTTGTCGGTAGTTTTTGGATGAAGTCGTTTAACAATGTCCATTGAAAAAAGTGTTGATGCACTGTTTATGGCAGCCCCAACAGAACTCATAAGTGCTGCAAGCAAAGCTGCAATAATCAGCCCTTTTAACCCTATTGGAACCAGGCGATCAATCATAAAAGGGAGGGTTAGTTTTGTGTCGGTAATTTCATCTCCGAAAAGAACGAAGGCCAGCGTACCTGGTAACAGAAAAAACAAAACAGGCAGAAGCTTTAACAGACCTGTGAACATAGGACCTATTTTAGCATCATATTCTGATTTTGAAGCTAAAGCACGTTGAACAATTGTTTGGTCTGAAAACCAATACCATGATCCCAACACAAAATAACCCAATAGGGCAGCATACCATGAAATTCCACCTTCAGCAGGATTAGCAGGGCTATCAGTAGGTCTGAGTATTGATAGGGTGTCAGGTTTAAGTTGTGCCTTAAATTCGGCAAACGTGTGGATACCAACATCTGGCAAAGCAAAAATCCCAAAAATGGTTAATAATACCGCACCTAAAATGAGTAATGCTGTTTGTACTGCTTCAACAGTAGTAATGGCTTTCAATCCTCCAAGTATTGTATATATTCCGGTTAAAACGGCAATAAAGATAATTCCGTAGGTTTCATTTAATCCAAAAAACTTTTGGCATAATGCTGCACCTGCATATAAACTAATTCCAATATGGATTAACAGGGCTGTAAGTATTGCAAATATGACCATGTAGGTGCGGCTGGCCCCATTAAACCTGCGCTCATATAACTCAGGAATTGTTGATACCCTATTTCTGAAAAAGTAGGGAGCAATTACAAAACCCAGAAAAACAAGAAAAGGTATGGCCATCCATTCAAACAAGCCATCAACAAGCCCATATTTAAAACCAGATTCAGCAAATCCAATCAGATGAATGGTTGAAATATTAGCAGCAAAAAGGGCAGCCCCAATAATTGGCCACTTTAAAGAGCGACTGGCTAAAAAATAATCTTCTGTGGACTGAGTCCGAAGTGTTTTCCTTACAGTGTATAGCCCCAATAAGATGATTCCAGCTAAATAGGCTATAATTACAATTATATCAATTATTCCAACATTAAAATCCATAAGCAAATATTCTTATTTGTTAAACTCATTTACAGCATCAAACATTGCTACAATATTTTCAGGAGGTACATCGGGCATAATATTATGTACGGTATTAAAAACAAACCCTCCATCTTTCGAAAATATTTCGCACCTTTTCAGGACATGTTGACGAATTTCTTCCGGGGTAGCATTGTTAAGGATACTTGCCGTATCAACACCACCTCCCCAAAAAGTTATATCCTTCCCAAATTCATTTTTTAACTTTTGTGGTTCCATATCAAGGCAATTGGTTTGGACAGGATTTAATATATCATAGCCACAATCGATTAAATCGGGGATGTATTGGTGTATTGAACCACAACTATGGAGCATGATTTTCATTTGGCTGTTATCTTTTACATAGTTACACAAAATTTTGTGGTTTGGTTTAAACAGCAATTTATATGTATCCAAATCCATAAATGGTCCTGTTGTCATTCCAAGATCGTCGCCAAACCTTACTATATCAACGACATCGCCAACAGCATTACAAATTTTTTCAAGAGATTCTAAATGCATTTTCATAAGTGCATCCATCATTTTTATTACCTCATCCTGATTCATTAATAAATCCATGAAAAAGTTATCCATCCTTCGCAGCATGGTACCAAATTCAAACAAATTAGACCCTGCACTTATAAAGAGTGCTTTATCGGTATTTTCTCTTAAAAATAATGCTTTCTCACGCAGTTGTTTCCAAAAATTTTGTTCATCTGCATGATCCCATGGAGAATGGGCATGCCTTACCCACATTACTTTGCGCATAGCTTCGGGTAAACCTGAGTAATCAGATGGGAACCCGGCTTCATAAGGAAAAAATGTTTGATCGAAAAAAGTTGCCCCATTTGGCATTTTTGAAAGCATTAGCCCATTTTCATCGGTGGTAAACCACGAGCCGTCCTCTGCCTGTTGTGGTTTATACCATGTAGGGTATTGAGCTGTGCCCCCATTAGCAAGTGTGTAATTGTACCAATCATTATCATTGGTGTTAAACTCCCTTCCAATATCTAAAATATCTAATCCAAAATGGTCAATTATTTCCTGGTCAGGTTGTGCTAATTGTTGTACCACATCATAAACACGTGTTGGGTGGCTCATTCCCAAATGCTTTTTTAAATTGTCGTAGGCAATTGCCGAAATTCCTGAACTAGGATTACTTCCTAAATCGATTGGGATTTTATCCGGTACTGAATGGTTAATACTTGACAAAACACGTTCTCTTGAATTCATAATTTGTTTTGATTTTATTCAGTTTAATTAGTGTTTGTCTCTAAAGTCCAATTTACTCATGTTTCTTGATATTATTTAATGGTATTCGTGAGCTAAAGGTTCTTCGTTATGTCACTTTTGAAAACGGTCATTTACAAAAGTAAACTCCCTGATTTTCAAAAGTGACAAGCCTCGAACTTGAACTTTATAGCTCAAACACTTGACATTATAGACGGACTCTAATTAGTATTAGCCAAAATTAATAAAATCCTTTATTTTTAGAAATTAACTTGTTTATTGTATTTACAGAAGCTGTTGATTTTAACCCGTCAGATGCTGTATTTTTCACATAATCCAATAAGCGACTTATTGAAGAAGTTGCCACATGCATGCGAGTATCAGAAGAAGCATAATAAATATAAACTGTTCCGTCATCATCCATAATCCAACCATTAGAAAAAAGGACATTGGATACATCACCCACACGCTCATTACCCACAGGTGCCATAAAATAACCTGCAGGTTGATAAATTACTTTTGAAATATCATTAAGGTCTGTCATAAACAGATACAGAACATATCTTAAGCCGGCAGCAGTATTCCTCACCCCATGAGCCAGGTGCAACCACCCTTCTTTTGTTTTTAATGGAGCCGGGCCAAGCCCGTTTTTCAATTCGTAAACTGTATGGTATTGTTTTTCGTTGATAATAATTTCCTCATCCACTTCCGGATATTCCATATTATCAATAAAGCCAAGGCCAATACCCCCGCCGCCACCTACATCAATAAAACCATCTTGTGGCCTGGTGTAGATTGCATATTTTCCATTTACAAATTCGGGATGTATAACAACATTTCGTTGTTGCCCGGAATGACTAATTAAATCAGGTAAACGTTCCCATTTAATCAAATCCTTTGTACGAACAATTCCGGCATTGGCCACAGCCAAACTGGTATCACCTTTGGGTGCTGTATGGTCTTTCCTCTCTGTACAATAAATACCATATATCCAGCCGTCTTCATGTTGTGTAAGTCGCATATCATACACATTAATATCTGGATCAGCTGTTTGGGGAAGTTCTACCGGCCTATCCCAAAATCTGAAATTATCAATTCCATTTTCACTCTCAGCTACTGCAAAAAATGATTTACGGTCATCCCCTTCAACACGAGCCACAACCAGATATTTGCCTTTCAATTTTATAGCACCCGCATTAAAAACGGCATTCATACCAATTCGTTCCATAAAATAAGGGTTGGTTTGAGAGTTAAAATCATAACGCCAATGCAAAGGCACATGAGCTGCTGTGAGAATAGGATTATCATAACGTTCATATATCCCATTAGAAGGAAGTACCCTTTGATTTTTCCTGTTTATCAGGTTTGTGTAACTTTCTTGTATTTCACTTAATCTTTTTTCAAACATTTTTTCAAATTTTATTTCCAAACCCACTAAAGTTAAATATTTTGTTTTGAACCTATTTTATCAACAATGTTCAATTTATAAAGTATTGGTATTATTCACGGCAACAAAATTATTTGATATATTTGCAATTCAATGGTACTATTTTATCATTTGATAATAGTTAAACAACAAAATCAATATGGATACCAGTCAGGCTTCAATCCATCGTGAGATAACCCCACTGATACAAGGGGACTGCCTGTTAGTATTTGACCGGACTAAAAACAATTTCGATTTCCCTGTCCATTTCCACCCCGAATATGAATTAAACCTGATTTTAAATGCCCCAGGGGCTAAACGTATTGTTGGTGACCATATGGATTATATCAAAGATTACGAACTTGTTTTTATTGGGCCTAATCTTTTTCATGGCTGGGAACAAGGAAAATGTAATAGTTTGTCGGTTCACGAGATTACCATCCAATTTCATAAGGATCTATTCAATACTAATTTATTGAACCGTAATATCATGAAACCGGTTAAAGAACTTTTACAACGGTCATTAAAGGGTGTTCTTTTTTCTAAAGAAGAAACAAAAACATTATTACCCAGAATATTAAAGCTTTATCAGAACAATGGATTTGATTCATTTATAGAATTGCTCTCTTTACTTCATGATTTATCCAATACAGGTAATCAACAACTATTATCAACCAACCATAGCAAAGCAGATGATTTTTACAACAGCGATAAAATTAAAAAGGCTTATGAATTCATCCAACTCAATTTTCGTGATAAGATTAAACTTGAGGATATTGCCGGCAAGCTAAATATGACCACAATATCTTTTAGCCGTTTAATCAAACGACGAACAGGGAAAACTTTCGTTGAATTTTTGAATGACTACCGAATAGGTGCTGCTACAAGGATGTTAATAGACTCAAATGATAGTGTTGCTGAAATTGCATTTAAATGTGGTTTTAACAACCTGGCTAATTTTAACAGGATATTCAAGAAATCAAAAGACTGCTCACCCACTCAGTTTAAAAATAACTTTTTGGGGATTAAACGGTTTTATTAGCATGATTAATTCATAAATTTTTGTTTTATCCTTCCCGCTTTATAATTGAGGTTAATAAATATGAATATTTAATATAAAATACATATCTAACAATGTAAGTCTATAGCAGTATTAATGAACATATATCAATTTTGTTCACAGTTATGTTCACATTGAAATTTTCATTATCTTTGATGCATAACACCCCTTTTTATGACAATCTTCTGATTAACTTTAAATCAAATTTGATGAAAAATTTATCCTATTGGGGAAAGAATAACCCTGGAAAAACAAGAAAGATAATTGCGATCTTACATATTCTTCTCGTATTTAACGCTTTTTCCCTTGCGACACTTACATCGCTCTTTGACATAGATATTCCAAGAGCGGTATTACTGATTTTTGGCGGTATTTTTTTCATTGCATACTTCTTATATCCAAGCAAAAAAACGAAAAATGGGATTTTTAAATATTCATACAAAAAACAAAAAACTCTGGATTTTTTGCTGGTAGTTTCATACTTTTTGATACTTTCCTTTGGATTAAAGTACACAACAATAATTTCTGAAACAGATCATGCAAAACAATTACCAATACTTGTGCAAGGTGACAGTCCTCAGCAAGATGTAAAGAATCAGGGCGAACCTTTGTTTGATTCAAAACTAACTTTCAAGGAATTAAGAAAAAAAATCAAATCTGAATTTAAGGAATTGAAAAAAGAGTTAAAGAAACAAAAGGATAAACCCGGAATTGTTTTTCTTAAAGTTTTTCTTGTAATTCTTAGCCTTGCGGCGGCAATTGGACTTGGATATCTAATAGCTGCTTTAGCTTGTAGTCTTTCTTGTTCCGGCATGGAAGGTCTGGCCGTTATTGTTTTAATTTTTGGTTGGGCTGGAGTCGTATTACTTACTGTGGTATCAATAAAAAATATCGTTAAAAAAATTGGAATGAAAGTGGATCCTGAACTTGAAATGGATAGTTGAAAGAAAAGTGCAAACAACATCCAAAATGTTTTATTAAACAAAGCCTTTTATTTATTCCTCAAGGGTTACATCACTAATTACACGACTTAAAATACCACAATCATCACTAATCAAATTGCCTTGGATATTGGAAAAAGAGATAATACGGGATTTTTTTTGAGGATATAGTAATAAAGCTATAGCTACTCCCATACTATGAGCTGCAATATGAATTTTCCATTAGGGCAGGGTTGAAAGTAATCTTTCAATTACTTTAACGGATTGTACAGAAACATAACGACCACACTTAGCGATCCTTTTTTAGAATAATTCTTTTTTAGTGCATTTTAGTGATAGTTTCCATTTTAAAAAAGGGGATAGAAGTGTTTTTTTACTCCACCCAAAACTATTTTTTCAAAATATTATCTACCTTTAACCCTACAAAGTCAATGCTTAACGGCTCATGTCAAACTTCAATTCCCTAAAAAACGGATGGGGATCGCTTTACAGCAAGATGCGTAAAGCTGAGAAGCGGATTTACTCCGAACTGATTTCTGCTGCAAGCTATAGTTCCTTATGGCACCAATACTATTTAACATTATCAAATAAATAAACCATGAGAAAAATACTACTAATTATTTTTTGTTTAATATACACCCTTACTAATGCTCAGGAAGATAAGTATAAACAAATTCAGAAACTGGATAGTGCTATTTATTCAAACAAGCAACCTAACATAAAAAAAATCCTTAAAGAGACTAAAAATTTATTTAGGAAAGAAATAAAAAAAGAGGCAAAATCAGAAGTTGAGACTAAAAGCGCTAAACTTTATGACATCCTGGGCTTAAATGATCCTTCAATAAATCAGGATACACTCCTTTGCTTCCTGGAAATTATTCATAAATATGAAACGATCTACCAGTTGTATTCAACATTGAAATCGGAAATAGATGATATTGAGATAGACATATTCACAGGAAATCCGAATCAAAACAAAGTGTATTTAGGGGGTTTAAAACGAAACCTGAAACTGGTTGAGAATCATATGAAACATATTCTTAAATATGAATATAATCAATATGCTTATATTAATACCAGTAATCAGAAATTAAAAGGTATTTATTTATATCTCGATAATGATTTACTTGGTTCAAGTAATCTTGATATGAATTATACGGGAGGAGTAAGAATAGAAGTAACAACGGATTATTTGAAAATGAGATTATTGCCATTTATTAATAAAGATAATATACTGGCATATCAAGGGGTGTTTTATGGTATGGAAGCATATACACCATTTATCAGGGACACAAGTATTTTTAAAACAAATTCCAGTTTTGATGTTGATGACAGGCCCTTTGCCTCATTTGCTTATATTGGTCGCTCGAAATACCGATTGCACTATAAGGGGAATATGAGAATGAGAAGTGATTTTAAGATTGGGATAATAGGTGGCAGTATTAGTAATGAGTTTCAATCAATAGCCCATAGGGATCAATTTGTTTCCTCAGTAAAACCTTATGGCTGGGACAGTCAAATTGCCAATGGTGGAAGATTTGCCTGGAATATAGATTACTACTTTGATTTGATGTTATTTTCAGGAAAGGGAGATATATTTAAAAAACGACGAACTAAGGTTCCATCGTGGTTAAATTTTCCATTGAATGCTGAATTTCATATTGGTAATGAGTTAACTGCAATTGGGGCAGGTATTGGTTATTCTACTGCAGATTTGAAAGGAAGAAGTGGAAATGAAGATGTTAATCTGGGTATAAAGAAAAAATTTCGTTTTGTTATTAGCGCAAATGCCAGGTATAGATATATTAAACATAACTCAATGCTTGAAGGAATTGGTGTTTTTGAAACTTTTGAGGATGATGACGATCCACTTGCTCCTAAAGATATTTACAGGCTAAATAAAGACGAAGTTGAAAGACACCTGTTTTTCGCAGAAGTATTTTTAGGATTACGAGTGATGAAAGTAACTGTTTTTTACAAATATACTTTTCATACTATAGAATATGATAAACCAAAAGCACTGGATAATTATAGCTGGGGACGTTTAGGTATTAATTTCTTATTATAGGTATGCTTAGAAACTCTTTTCGTTCACTTTTGCTCTTATTTATCTACGAAAAAAGAGACAGGTTTCACTTTCGTTCTAATCACATGACAAAAATCGACAAATTGAGCCGTTTATGACACAAATTACCTGATTTTCAAATCAAAACAGTGAAAAAATAAAATTAATCACGGTTTTTAAGTAGTATTCAACAAATTTCAGGTTTAATTTCTAAAAATCCTCACCCGGTTTGCCAAGATGTTTTAAAATCATCTCAACTTTAAGCGGTGATTTTTGCGTGCTAAATTGTATGCAAATCCTAAAAACAAAAAAGCCTTACATTTCTGTAAGGCTTTGATTATCAGTGTCGGGGTGGCAGGATTCGAACCTGCGACCTCCTGCTCCCAAAGCAGGCGCGCTAACCGGGCTACGCTACACCCCGAATACTTATTTTATTATATTTTTTAGAACCTGCGACCTTCCCGATATCAAATCGGGACGCACTAAACGAGCCAAACTAAAACCCGAATACTTATTTTATTATATTTTTTAGAACCTGCGACCTTCCCGATATCAAATCGGGACGCACTAAACGGGCCAAACTAAAACCCGAATACTTATTTTATTATATTTTTTAGAACCTGCGACCTTCCCGATGTCAAATCGGGACACGCTAACCGGGTTAAACTAAAACCCGGATATTGTTTTTACGGTTTCGCGGTGCAAAAGTAACAATACTTTTTTAACCACCAAGCTTTTTTATTATTATTATTTTTTTTTGCGGAGAGGGGGGGATTCGAACCCCCGGTACCCGTTACAGGTACGTCAGTTTAGCAAACTGGTGGATTAAGCCACTCTCCCACCTCTCCGGTAAAAGCGTTGCAAAAGTATAAAATAGATATTTATCTCCAAATATATTACTTATTTTTTAATATTTTTTTTACATTTTTATTAAGTTTTCATAAAAATTAACTATTTTCACAGTTCAAACTCAATTCCCCCTTTAGTATGCGACAACTAAAAATCACAAAACAAGTAACTAACCGGGAAGCCGCATCTTTGGACAAATACTTACAGGAAATTGGAAAAATTGAATTGTTAACTGCTGAAGAAGAAGTTGAATTGGCTCGTAGAATTAAACAAGATGATTTTATAGCTCTGGATAAATTAATCAAGGCAAACTTACGTTTTGTAGTTTCTGTTTCAAAACAATACCAAAACCAAGGACTTACACTTCCAGATTTAATTAACGAGGGCAACCTTGGTTTAATAAAAGCAGCCCAGAGATTTGATGAGACAAAAGGATTTAAATTTATATCTTATGCTGTTTGGTGGATAAGGCAATCAATATTACAGGCTTTAGCTGAACAGGCAAGAATCGTTCGTTTACCTTTGAATAAGATTGGTTCAATTAATAAAATAAACCAAACATTCACACGTCTGGAACAAGAATTTGAACGAACACCAACACCTGAAGAAATTGCCAGGGAACTAGACCTTGCACCACAAGAGATAAAACAAATTATGAATAATACAGGTCACCATGTATCATTGGATGCGCCCTTACTGCAAGATGAGGACAACAACCTTTACGATATAATGTTAAGTAGAGACAGTTTAAGCCCGGAAAAAAACCTTCTTAAAGAATCCTTAAATAAAGAAATTGAAAGAATTCTTTCTACTCTAACTCATAGAGAAGCCGAAATAATAAGACTGTATTACGGATTAAATTGCAAAAACGCTTTCACTTTAGAAGAAATTGGTGAAAAATTTGACCTCACTAGAGAAAGGGTAAGACAAATCAAAGGAAAAGTAATAAAAGTACTAAAATCACGTAGTAAAATATTAAGATCTTACCTTTAATCAAAAACATTTTGATTTTTCCTGCGATTAGTTTATATTTCTAAAAATTTAATTTAAAGAACATATGGGATTATTTGACAAATTAAAAGGCGAATTAATTGACATCATAGAATGGATAGATTCGTCGGATGACACAATGGTATACCGCTTTGAGCGGCAAGGAAATGAAATAAAAAACGGTGCACAATTAACGGTGCGGGAATCTCAGGTTGCAGTATTTATTAATGAAGGTGAAATTGCAGATGTTTTTCCTCCAGGCAGATATGAACTAACAACCCAAAACCTCCCTCTATTAACCACACTAAAAGGTTGGAAATATGGGTTTAACAGCCCGTTTAAAGCTGAAGTGTATTTTTTAAACACAAAAAGGTTCACCAATATGAAATGGGGGACCCCAAATGTATTCTATATAAGAGATACTGATTTTGGTAGGGTAAGTTTAAGGGCATTTGGAACATATACTGTAAAAGTTTCAGATCCAGTTAAATTTATTAAAGAAATTGCAGGAACAGATGGGGAATTTACTACAGATGAAATTAGTGGAGAACTAAGAAGCATGATTGTTACCCGTTTTATTGATGCAATTGGAGAAAGTAAATTAGCACTTCTGGATTTTGCTCAAAATTATAAAGATTTATCTGACTTTTGTCAAACGAAGTTGGGTGAAGAATTCGTTGAATATGGTATTGAAATAACAAAATTTCTCATATCCAGTATTAGCCTGCCTGATGAGCTTCAGAAAAAACTGGACGAAGGAACAGGCATGAACATGCTGGGTGACATGGGAAAATATTCACAAATGAAAGGCGCTGATGCCATGGAAAAAGCTGCAGGGAATACCGGTGGCGGAGGAGGTGGCATGGAAAACATGATGGGAATGGCTATGATGCAACAGATGATGAACCAGCAACAGCAACAAAATCAGCAAAATCAGCAAAATACAAATATGCCACCGCCACCACCAACAAATCAATATTTTATTTCTGTGGGTGGCCAGCAAACCGGACCTTTTGACATGAATATTCTTAAACAAATGATAACACAAGGCCAGTTAACGAAAGAAACTTTTGTGTGGAAACAAGGTATGCAAGGCTGGCTTGCTGCAGGACAGGTTCCTGATGTAGCAGCCCTGTTTGGGGCAATGCCGCCACCTCCACCACCTCCACCACCACAGTAAACAAATAATCATAATTATCTTATGATAAAACACAAAGACCTGACAGACTTTATTCAATAAAACTATCAGGTCTTTTTAAATATACTTTCTTATTAAATCTTAACCTATTACTAATGGAAAACAATATAAATAAAAGCTCAAATCAGGATGAAATAGTTTGTGTTCAATGTGGTGCAAAACTTACTTTTGCCCCGGGAACTGACAGCTTAAAATGTGAATTCTGTGGTGCACTCAACTCCATTGAAGTAGATGAAACAAAAAAAGCAGAAGCTCATCAGGAAATAGACTACCACGATTTTGTAAACAAACAAATGGACATTGCACCAAAAACAGAAATCCTTACAATAAAGTGTAATGGCTGTGGTGCAGAAACCACTTTTGATCCAAATGTAATTTCAGATTCATGCGATTTCTGCGACAGCCCACTTACCTCAAAAGAAGGTCATAAATCAAGCATTATCCAACCCAAAGGAATGCTCCCATTTAAAATAAAAGACAAAGAAGGGCTTGAACTATATCGCACCTGGTTACGAAAACTATGGTTTGCACCTAACAAATTGAAATCGTATGCCCGACAAACTGAAAAGTTAGCTGGCATATATATACCATACTGGACATTTGATTCAAAAACTAACACAAATTACACCGGTGAACGTGGTGATAATTATGAAGAAACAGAAAGCTATACTGAAAATGGAGAATCTAAAACACGTACAGTAACAAAAACAAGATGGACGAGTGCAAGAGGACGTGTATACAGGGACTTTGACGACGTACTGGTACCAGCAAGCACTTCTTTGCCCATAAAATATGTAGAAAGGCTTGAACCCTGGGATTTAAACAATTTACTCCCTTATGACACAAAATACTTAAGTGGGTTTAAATCTGAAAGTTACCAAAAAGGACTTGAAGATGGTTTTGTAGCTGCCCGTGATAAGATGAAAGATGTGATAATAGAAGATGTGCGGAGGGATATAGGAGGCGACAAGCAAACAATCCATTCAATGGATACAGATTTTGATGCTGTTACTTTCAAACATATTTTACTGCCTATATGGATTAGTGCATATCGGTACAATCAGAAAGTTTATCGTTTTATGGTTAATGGTCGTACCGGTGAAGTACAAGGTGAACGGCCATACAGCTGGATAAAAATAACATTGTTTGTTTTGATGATTATCAGTATAATAGCCATAATTTACTATTTGGTTGAAACCTATGGTGGGTAGTACAACAGCTTTCCTAAGCTGTTTTTCTCAAATAAACTATGAGCTGCTTTGAAACAGTACACTTGAACTGTCTTTATTTGCACAGCATGGAAAAGCTATGTTACATTTCCCCTTCAAATAACATTTTTTTTCAAAGTTTAACTACATTTGCAGCACAAAAAAACAACAAATAAATAAATGAACTTTCTCGAAGTAAAAGAAGTAAATAAAATATTTGTAAACCATCAGGCACTTACCAATGTTAGTTTAAGCGTTCCCGAAGGGAATATTTTTGGTTTACTTGGTCCTAACGGAGCAGGAAAAACTACACTTATTCGAATAATAAACAATATCACGTTGCCTGATTCAGGTGAAATCATTTTTAATGGTGAACCACTAAAACCTGAACATGTTCAGCATATTGGCTATTTACCTGAAGAGCGCGGCCTGTATAAGAAAATGAAAACAGGCGAACAAGCATTGTATTTTGCACAATTGAGAGGTCTAAAGCGACATGAGGCCATGAAAAAACTCAAATACTGGTTTCAAAAATTTGAGATTGAAAGCTGGTGGAATAAAAAGGTAGAAGAACTATCAAAAGGAATGCAACAAAAAATTCAGTTTATTGTTACTATTTTACATGAACCTAAACTACTTATTTTCGATGAACCATTTAGTGGTTTTGACCCAATTAATGTCAACATCCTGAAGCAGGAAATCCTTAAACTAAAAGAAAATGGTTCGACCATCATATTCTCAACCCACAACATGGCCTCAGTTGAAGAATTATGCGATAATATTGCTTTAATAAACAATTCAAAAAAAGTATTGGATGGTAACGTGCATGAAATTAAACAGCAATTTAAATCTAATGTTTTCGATTTACATTTTAAAGGAAGTTTCGACAAATTTTCCGCGTCGGTATCAGCCAATTATAAAATTGAAGAAGTAAGACAGGAAAACGGACACACCATTTGCAGAACAAAACTTTTAAATAATACAACAACAAACCAACTGATCACTTCCATGCTGCCCCATGGTGAATTAGTTGGCATGAACGAGGTTATTCCATCAGTAAATGATATTTTTATAAGAGTTGTGGAAGGTGAGAATAATTCATCAAATTAACACTTGACCAGATTATACACACTATGGATGATTGGATATTTGAAAGTAAATCGTCAATGGACAAAATGAAATAATAAGAAAATAAAAAAATGAACAAAATACTTTTAATTATTAAACGGGAATATTTAACCCGGGTTAGAAAGAAGACCTTTATTATACTTACACTTTTAGGTCCCATTCTTATG
>JBDLJL010000110.1:0-18474 GCA_039714415.1 Bacteroidota bacterium | reverse complement strand
TGAGTCAGAGCTTGAGCACCAGAAATTACTGAGAAATATTTTTGCTGTTAGCTTTATTTTTTTATTTGCAACCTTAATGTTTATCATATTTTTTTATGGTTCCAGAGTTAAAAAAATTAACGAGTTAATTAATGTCCAGAATGAATATATGAATTCTGCAAAAGACCAGTTGCAGAAAATTATTGCTGTTTTTAATTATATTGACCAGTTAATATTCATAACAGATTCAAAAGGCGTTGTTGAATGGACAAACAGTTTTGCCTTAAAGGATTTTAAAGATGATTATGAAAATAGTAAGGTTAGTTTACTTAATAAATTTAGTTCTGAAAACCAGGGAGTAGTTTTTCAGGCAATAAATAACAGTCAGGTTATTAATTTTAGCGATAATGTTTTTGAAAATAGTAAAAACTGGAAAATGATACCAATTGCTAATTCAAAAGGTGAATTTTCGAATATGGTTTTTGTCGGGTATGAGTAGGAGGATATAAACCTTATCTTTCAAACTTTGAAGTAATCTGTGTTTTTAAATTTGATCAATGTTCTGGTGATTTGTTTATCTGTTTATTTGCTGATTCTATTATCATCGAATAACCAAATAATCAAATAAACATATCATCTGCATATAGAAAGCACATTATTGACTAATCACAGAAAATCTGAATCAGAGCTAATTGATTTTTTAATTGGTTATTACTGAATAGTTTATCTTACTGCTTCCGTTATTTTTTATTTTTATTTTGTAAGCCTTTTTTTCTTTTGGGTACCAATTTAAATAACATTCTGTTTGTCGTTTAATATCTTTATGTACAAGATTATTTTTGTCGTCATAGATAAATAAATCGAGCACATTCATACCATTTCCAATTACGCTGACTTCTGCTAACTCATTTTCTTTAAATACTACCCAAAAAAAGTTTGAACCTTTAGCTAAAACGGTATGATTACCAACTCTTGCACCTCCAATGGCACCTCTTGTTGCTTTCATTTTGAATAGTTCTTTGTCATATTGATCAATTAGGGTGAGAATATTTATGTTATTCTTTGCTTTATATCGGGCATAATCTAAAATATTTTTTAGGTAATCATAGTTTTTAGTTTCTTTTTCAATTTGGTTTAAACCTTTTGTTTCGGGATATAAATCATTAATATTTTGTTTAAGCAAAATATCAATAGCGGAAATCATGCTAAGGGCATTTTCTTTCTGATAACCATATTTTATCAGTTGATAAGCCAAACGGGTATTTTCAATTTTTTGATGCTTTGCTGATTTTTCAATTACTTGGGTTTTTCCTTCATTGGAAAAAGAAAAACAAAGTATCAGTAATAGAGCTATAAATTTTTTCATAATTAACTCCTCCGAACTTTTATTTTTTATTAAAATACTTTTATTAAAGTCTTTTGGTCTAATCTCTTACACATCTAACAGAAAAACCACTGGATTTAGCACCGGGATATAATTCTATTCGAGTTTCACCTGACCACAACCGGCGTCGTAAACCATTAGTACCATCATCTTCTGTAGCACACCAAAAGAATGCAAAACCTCCTTCATCGTTAAAACCTCCTGACTGGTCCCGCCTGCCTCCAGGTAGTGCTGTAAAGCCGCTTTCGTTAGATGCATCGTTTGGATCATTCCAATTCGCAATGCCTGCTTCTTTTAATTTACCACCTTCATCAGTACCCCGCCAATCAATTTCATTTGCCTGGGATTCTGACATACCCAGGTACATTTCCAGTTGCTTCCATTCCGCATTGCCTGGCAAGTGCCATCCGTTCGGGCATATTCCCTGTACACCGCTGGGGTTAGAATCGCTGCTTTCTGCATTGTCGCCCATTGCGGCTGCCCAGGTGTATAACGCGCCGTATTTTGCAGCTTCACCTCCTGTGTTGTCGTTGTAATAACAGTATGCATCATCAATATTATTATCTCCCAGGCTACCCCATTCTGTATTGTTAGCAGTAAGTGGTATTGCTGAGTTATCAGCATAGGTTGTTACTTTGAGGTTTTCTGCCATCCACCATTGTAAACCTATTTTAATGGTGGTATATTCATTCCCGTCAAAATCTGTTGTAGTTCCTGTTGTACCCGTAGCAGCGGAGATTTCAAAAGGATGGCTAAAACCAAACAATTCATTATCGTTAACGCTTGAAACCCTTATCCTGTATTCCTTGCTTTCATCCAGGTCAGTAGGGACATCCCAGCCAAAGACACCATTACCGGGAAAGTTTCCTGTGATAGGCCCTGTATAGGTATCACCTATGTAAAGATCGATATTTACATTTTCATCAATATTATCTGTCCATGTAATATCTTGGAAAGTACCCATTTCCCAATGAGTATCAATGAAAGTTGTATTAATATACAGGGCGCCTTCGCCTTTAATACAACGAACAGAAGCTGCCATTGATTTATTGCTAGTGCCGAGAAAGATCCCCTCTTTATCATTATCAACATGAATGCCCCAGGCCGATTCAAAATTATCTTCTGTTGATTGCCACCACACAGCAGCAATTCCTGAAAATGAAAATATATCGTAAGGGAGTCTAATACCACCAGGAAGACCAAGAAAACCGCTTTCATTGTTCGCACCGGTATTAGGGCTGTTCCAATGTGTGGTGCCGGTTTCTTTTAGTTTACCCCCTTCATCTGTTCCATGCCAGCCATTAACCCCAGTTTCCTCTTCAGGCATTCCTAATTCCATGGACAACTGTTTCCATTCCAAATCTGTAGGTACGTGCCAACCATCAGGGCAAACACCCTGCACACCTTCTGTTACTGATCCTTTCATTGCAGCTGCCCATGTATATAATCTGCCATATTCATTTACATAATCATCATCATATGCAAAATAATATCTTGTAAGATAATCGCCTGTTATATCACCTACACCCATGCCATCAGTTAAAGGAGTACCATCAGCATAACTTGTAGTCATCAGGTTTTTGGCTATCCACCATTGTTCCCCAATTTTAATAGTGGGATATATAACACTATAATATTCAATTTCTCCGGTTTCCTGTGCATTTATTGTAAAAAAATCACTTTCGTGAAATATATTACCATCATCTTCGCTGATAATTTCAACTGAATAGTCTATACCTGCTTCTAACTGTACAGGTACGAACCAGTCAAATTGTTTATTATCTGCTGGAACTCCTTCAATAATGTCTCGTATAAATTCACCATCTTTCCGTAGTATTAGTGTAATATTCCCAATAATATCTTCTGACCAGCTAATGCTTTGTTTTGATGCCATGGCCCAAACACTGCCACTGTTCGGTGAATGAATTGATAGGGGCATGATAAGGGTTTCAAAAAAAACAGGAGCACCATATAATATTTCACCATCATCTATTGCATAAGGGCGGATAAAATACCCGGTTCCTGGTTCAAGCTCGGATAACTGATTAGTAAATAAACCCTTGGGAGCAGCGCCTTTTGTAGCTTCTTTAAAATTGTCAATTGTAGGGTTTTGTTCTGTACTCCAGCAGTGGCCATATTCTGTAACATTTGAACTAACGTCAATAAATGTACTTTTTACACTTGCTGAATATACACCAATTTCATCAACTGTACCAGTTTTAATTTTAGTAAGTTCTACTATTTCCAGTTTTTTGCAATTAAGGGTAAAAAGGATAGATAATATCAGAACCCCTATAATATAAGTGATGTTTCCTCTTTTCATGGTCTATGCTTTAAAGTAACTTGTAATTGGGTCATTAAGTCATTAGTTGTCATTGATTGTCATTGATTGTCATTGATTGTCATTTGCTTTACTTCGACCACGCTCAGCAGCCACGCTGTTATAAATAGTCAATAGTCATTTCGCTGTGCTGTCGTGGTCATTAAATAGTTTGTGTATATAAAATCAACGTTTTTGTTTTATTTTATGTGTTTTAGTTCTTTGTGCATCAATAATTTATAATTTAAAGAGGTGTTAGCTACTTGATAAAATAAAATTCTCCTTCAATGGATGCATTGGTCCATGGAATTTGTTTGCCATCTGATATTCTTTTTACATTGGTCAATACTTTTCTAAATACCATTCCAATTTCCAGATTGGGTGTTTTTATGGCTTTTAATAATTCCTGTGTATATAAACCATTCTTGCCATCACCATCAGACGCTACTGAACCAGGTGATGTGGCATAGGCTATAATTGAACCACTTCCTTCAGCATATATTTGTGCAAGCCCTCTTGAACCAGATCTAAAACTTCTTGCAAAAGGGTTGTCCCTACAAGCATCAAGAACTACAATATTCATTCTGCTCCCTGAATTTTCCATATAAGCCAGGACATGATTTACTCTTACAGCCTCATCCGGAATATCATATTCTTTTTGAATGTCACTGTTAATAGGTATCAGATAATTTTCTCCTTTAACCTGAACCCCATGTCCGGCGTAATAAAATAATCCTACACCCCGATTCTTTTCTAGTTGACTACCAAATTTTCTTACCCCTTCTCTCATTTTTTTTTTGTTACCATCTATTATTTCGATCACCTCAAAATTTAATTCACGGAGTGCCTTTGCCATAGATTTTGCATCATTTGAAGGGTTTTTCAAAGGTGAAAAATCATAATTGCTGTTACCAATAACAAGAGCTAACCTGTGTTCTAAAGGTTTTTTATTATAAGTTATTACCCTTAATGGTGCTTCCATCGTTTTTCCCTCATTAAGTACTACAAGCTTAATTATATTATCACCTTCATTAAGAATGATTTCTTTTTCCAGGGTATAATCACAATCAGTTGATTTTAGCAAGATCATACCTCTTTCATTAGCTAGAATTATATTATTAACATAAATTTTTGCCTCTTTTAAAGGGTTAGAAGTCATGATACAAGCTTTTATAGTAAATTTGGCTTTATCAACTGTTGTATTAACACCAATTGGATAGTACCAACTAATGGCCAGGTTTATCTTTTTTTCTTTTGTCTTCAGTTTTAAATCATAATATTGGGGTTCAGACTTATAAAAGTTTGCATCATATGCTTCAAATTTAAAGCGAACAGTACCCTCGGATACGGTTATACCTGGCGAAAGTGGAATTTTTATTTTTACTTGTTTCCCACCTAGTATTTTACCAACGTATACGGATTCATCAAATGACAAACCGGGTGAACTACCTTTTATTACGTAGGTATTTACTTTTACACTCTTAGCAACCCCAACACCAGTGTTTTTAATATTTAGTTCATAAAAACAGTTTTCCCCTGCTTCTACAAGTTGATTATTGTTTTCGTCAAGTAATAATACTTTTTCGATAACAAGTTTTGGCGTACTTACAATTTTAACCCTTTTTTTACCTGAAGTGATTTCCTGGGCTGAAACGCAGACCATAAAAATTATCAGGCTACAAATAAGCATTGTTAATTTTGTCTTCATGGCTTTATTTTTTATAATTTGGCTGTGTCATTGCTTGTCATTAGATTAGTTGTAATTGGTCATTTGTAATTATTTATGCATCTTCACATCTTCACATCTTCACA
Source organism: Bacteroidota bacterium (assembly GCA_039714415.1). Lineage (GTDB taxonomy): Bacteria > Bacteroidota > Bacteroidia > Bacteroidales > NBLH01 > NBLH01. The sequence continues at coordinate 12,979 of JBDLJL010000110.1, read as the reverse complement.
TCCTCACATCCTCACATTCTCACATTAATTTAGAATCGATATTGAACAGTAAATCCTTTAGTCCCCAAATGTTTGTCAATATTTGAAAATAGATATAATCTTTGATTGTTTAAACTACCAAATGATTCTGTTTTTGTTTTTGAAGCTTTAACTGCTGTCCAAATAATGTTAATCGCCCATATCCCAATTGCTGAGTATGCAGTAACTTTTGAAAGCTGGTCTTGCGATTTACTTTTTTCCAGACTATTATCGCTTGATTCTTGATTTAAATCGGTTATGTAGTTGGAATAGTTACTGTCAGCTGACCGATTGAGAAGTAGAGAGCTTCCGGCAAGGAGGTAAGTAGTTGCACCCAAAATCCAATACGGTTTACCCGGATCAACTTTAGATATACCCCAGCCAGGGAAAACAGCAGACATCAGAACAGCTTTACCTAAATTGGTACCTGTCGAAGTAGAAATTTCTGAACTTGATATAAGTGCTTTGACTTCAACATTTATTTCTTCATTCAAAACAACATCATCAGCAATGTAATCCCAAATGATTTGTTTGCCCTTTCCACCATCCAATTTATCACCAAGATCACCTTTTAATGTTCTGGCATTGATTCTTTTGCCAGATAAGCTTGTAATTTCCACCCAAACATCATAACGATTACCTTTGTTATCTTCGACAAAATCAAAGGAAATAACCAGTTTATTATTAACAACCTCCAGACTGGTAATTTCAATTTTTACATCCTGGGCTTTACAATAATCTTGATGGATATTGAATAAAGGAATGAATAGTAAATAAAACAATAGAAGTGTAGTTCGTGCCATATGGAAAAGAATAAATTAGACAATTAGCAATTAATTTGAGAAACGATAAATTATTCTTATCGTTTTTATATATAGTGACTAGAGTAATTTTATTCGATAATTTTTTAAAAATTCATATAAAGATTCTTTTCTAGTTTTATGGCTGATTGAGGTTTTTTATCAAATTTACGGCAAAATGAAAACAAAGTCAAGTAATTATTGATTAAAAAGAATCAGATATAATAAATTTAGTTTGGTTAGGCGTAAGGCTTATAATATTTATTATCAAGGCGAAAGGTATTTTAAAAGAACATCATTGTGAGGCGGCCGTTTTAAAATTCAAACCTTTAAAAGTTGTAGTAATTAAAGCAAAATATCTTTTAAATTGGGTCTAAGCTGCATACCCGAAAATTGAAGCTGGACTTAACACTTGTCAAATATGTATTGTTCATATTCCTTGATTTTTATCTCCAACCTTTTGGCAAGGAAGATATTGTTTCCAGACAGGCTTTTAAATATTTCAAATGCTTGTTTCAAATAGATTTTCCTTTTTTTAACATTCCAAAAAATCGGTGGTTTTTGCAGGTTAGTAATACGGTCAGCTAATTTTACAATGCTTACTTCACTTGGTTGTTTAAGGATTCTATCCAAACTATCAGCTAATTGAATTTTCTTGTCCAGGTTTTTATTTTTTGTTAAAGCTAATACACCATCACCAATTTTTGTATCAAATTTTTCGGTTAATTCATTATAAGTGACCTCTGTATCTTCTACTGTATCATGTAACAAAGCCAGCTGAACTGCAAAATTAAGATCAAAATTTTGATTATCCATATAGGCAAATAACACCTCCATAGCTACGTTTGAAAGATGTAATAAATAATTTGATTCCGTTCCAGGAACTAATTGATTTTTATGTGCTTCACCAGCAAATTTAATTGTTTTTTGATATATATCTTGTGTAATCATATTTATGTGTTAAAGTGATAATCATTGCCTGCCCTTATCATTGGGGGATGTTTCATATTGGAATTGATTCATATTTATAAAAAGGTAAAAAGCATATTTGAGAAAATAGCTTAGGAAAGCTGTTCTACAGAAACTCGATTTATCCTGGCTACTTAGTTATTTAGTAAAGAATCCAGTTTTTGCTGTGCATCATTTTTGTATGGCGGGCCTGTTTTTATTAAGTCATTAAAAACATTAATGGCCGATTTTCTTTTTCCAATCCTGATAAGTAATAGTGCTTTTTCCCACATCGCATCGTTCTGATATTCGTTTATCGGGTCATTAACTAGTTTGTTTAGCTGCAATAATGCTTTTTTTAAATTACCAAGTCTGGAATAGCTAAGGCCTAGATAATAGGTTGTTTTATCTGCTTCACCTTCATGCATTTCAGATTTTTTAAGAGACTCAACTGCTTCTGTATAGTTACCATTATGAAAAGCATCAACACCCGTTTGCAAATATGAAACAATCTGATAGCCCTTAGTTTTCCCTTTTTTGTTGGATAGTAATTTAGTCTTGTTCACATTGATTTCATCTTTTCTTTCATTTTCTATTGTTCTGTCCACATAAGAAACTTCTTCTTCTTTTTCTAGCTCAGTTTCTTCAGGAACTAGTTTTTTAGCAGTAATGTTTTTATTCTCAGAAACTCCTTCCCCTAGGCTTTCAGCAACTAATGATGGCTCCTCCTTTATTTTATCATCTGACATAACAGTTTTAAACTCTTCATCTAATTCAAAATCAGCTGCATCATCTTCAGTAACATCAGTTAAAGCAATCATGTTGTCGCTCTTTTCACCAGTAGAAAGTTTATCCCGGTTTTTTGCATGATCATTTTTGTTGTTATCCTTATTAGTTTGAATTTTCTCATTTGCCGACTTTATTTTTTTAGCTACAGGTTCTGAAAACCCATCTTCTGCAAATAATTCTGATTTATTTGAAACAGGCTCTTCTATACTTTGTGAAACCATTTCCTGATCAGAATACTCCTTACTGGAATACTGCAAATAGTAGTTGATGAAAAAGCCTGAACCAATAAGTATCAAAATAGTTGCTGCAATACGCAGAGGGTGTAGTTTTTTTAAGAAAGGACTTTTTGTATTAGAATGATATAGATAGTTATCCATTCTTTGGTTAAGCTCGTCAACAATTACCGGAAGTCTTTTATTATCTTGCATAGCAACAAAACCCTCAAATTCATCCCGGCAGCTAGAGCATGTATTCAAATGCTTTTCAAAATGATATTGCTCTTTAGGTGAATAGTTTCCTTCAAGATATGCCAACATATCCTGCCTGCTGAGACAATTAGTTTGTTCAAAAATTTTATGTAGATTCTTATCTTTCACTTTATTGCTTCAAATTGCATTTGATTTTTTATTAATTATATTTTGACTTATTGGCATCAGGTTGCGAGTTGCAGGTTACATGTTGCGACATACAGTTTAAGCAGTAACCCGAAACCCGAAACCTGTACTCATCCCCAGTTTTTAAATACCCAATATAGCAAGATATATAAGCCTGTGTTTGCCATTCTTTGCATCATTAATTTAAGATTTCTTTTTCCATTCTGAATATAACTTTTTACTTTTTTAATTGGATATCCAGTTAGTGCGGTTATTTCATTATATGATTTTTCCTCTAAATAAAATAGCTCTACACACTTTTTTTGCTCTATTTTTAATTGCTTTAGTGCATTTTTTAGATTATCTACATCATTTTCGTATTCACTTTCATTATTAAGATGATCTTCCTCCTCTAATTCCATAAAGTCAAACTCAAGTTTAAGACTTTTTTCATTTTTTTTGATGCTTTGGTCTTTCCTTAACAATCCCAGGCAATGATTTCTAACAACCATATGCAACCAGGGCTTAAAATTTTCGATATTATGTTTTAAAAGATCTGAAAACAATTTTTCAAAGATTTGCATAACCGCATCCTTACTACGTTCCTCATTTTTCAAATATTTCATTGATACGAGGAATACAAAATCAGTATAGCGCTTAAATAGTTCGCCTACCAGAGACTTATCTTCACTTTCATTATACTTTTCGATAATGAGCTTATCGTTTAAGGATGCTATGTTTATTGGGGTATTGATTATTTCTAATTTTTTTAATCGGCAATCATCAATTAAAATTATTCTTTCCAAAACTTGATAACAACAACTTCTGCAATGATAAATATTAATGCTAATATAATAAATATCTTCCAGAGATCTTTTCGTTCTGAAACCAATTCATTTATTTCGGTACTTAAAGATTCAAGTTGGCCAGATAGAATGGAAAAATTAAATAAATTATACTGATTGGTTAATATTTTTATTTCATCGGTATTGTAACAGTCTGTGTTTGACTCCTTTCTGTCAAAGTTAAAGGCAAGTCCAGCTACTGTATCCATGTCTGAAACAATATGATAATTCCCTGCCTCGCTCAATTGGTCCAGTACATCAAGTTTTACTCCCCTGCTTCCCGTACCAATTATTCGGGGAATAAATTCGTATTCAGCTTTTTTATCTACAATTCGCAATACTTTATTGTTTGGTATATCAATATTTATATCAATTAGTTTAGATTCCCCTATATTATAGTATATGTCATTTTCTGATTGACTATAAGCAGCTATATTGAATAAAGTAGGAACATAAAGTGGATGTAAAATAAAATCGCTGTTTATAATGTTAAGTGAAAATGTAAATACAAAGAATTTACCTTTCCCATAATTTCCCTGAATCAATAATGGATTATTATTAATAGATTTTATCAGCGTTTTGTTTAAATTTAAAGAACCAGATTGTAATTTATAATGAGATTTTAATTTTGGCAAAATCAGCTTTTTCTTAATCTCTTTAAATACATCACGATAAATATAATGCTTGTAATTAATTTCTGCTATTTCAGTTTCAGAGCTATCTGTTAAAATAAATGTACTGGATTTTATTAAATTAAAAAATTGATTATAACTATTTAAATCCCCATTTTCTGAAGGTGCAAAAACCAATGAGCCGCCTTTTTGAACAAAATCTCTAAGTTCCTGCTGGAAACCAGAAGCTAATTCAATAATTTCATCTAATATAATTAGCTGATATGTGGGGAAAACAGAGGTTTTAATACTACCAATTGCCTCAAAATCGAGTATGAAATCATTGTTTTCATCAAACAGAGCTTTAAGGTATTTATTTTCTGCATTTTTGTTAATTATTAGTATCCTGGTTTTTTCATTAATGTGATAATTAAAATAAAATTTATTATCATAAATTATCGGATAGTCTGTTATTTCAAGCATTGCCGATAAAATACCTGTTTTTGTATTGGTATAATTGAGTTTAATAATTTGACTGGAATTTTTTTCAATACTAAAACTGTTTACGGCTTTTTGTTTACCATTAATAAATAATTTTAGAGGAATATTATCATAATCTTCATCACCGGAGTTAAATAACTGAACATTCAGTTCTTCCAATTTATTTATACTGCGCCCGGGAGATTCAAACCAACAGGAATCAATAAAAAGGTTGTTTATTTTGCTTGTTGATAAAGGGATTAAATAAACAAAGTTATTGCTGTCTGGTTTCAAACTCTGGAAATCAGAAATTATTTCCTGGAAATCACTTATTAAAAATGAATTGTTTTGAAAATTATTTCTCTTATACTCTGAGCTCAAATATTGGTTTTGGTAATTAATAATTTCACTAAGTTTATGTATTGAAGGTGATAGAGTTGCCTGGTTGATAAACTCAATTACCTGCTCTTTATTAGTTAAAACCCGGTGTGCCGGATCAAAATTATTATCAGTATACAGAAATTTTTGCCTGTTATCATAGCCTGATACTATTTTTCTGGCTCGTTCTTTAGCAGCATCAAATAAATTACCATAAATACTTTCTGCATTCATACTAAATGAGTTATCGAGGTAGATACTCAAAACTTTTTCCGATTTACTGATGTTTTTTTGTTTTAAAGGAATATACGGGCCGGAAAAAGCTATAACCAGGCTTGTTATTAGCAATATACGCAATAAAAGGAGGACAAGTTGTTTTAATTTCGATTTTGATTCACTAACATCTTTAATGTCTTTTAGGAAATTAAGATTGCTGAAATAAACCAGTTTGTGGATCCTGAAATTGAATAAATGAATTATTATGGGAATAGAAATTAAGCAAAGTGTCCATAAAAAAGCAGGGTATAGGAAAGTCATACTAAAGGCTATAATATGGGTGTGTCAATAAAGTTTATGGTTTTACTAATTTTGGTTTATTTGTTTTATTGAAGTAGTAGTTTTCAGTTTTTAGTAAGCAGCCTTTTGCAAAGCCTCTGCTTACTATGAACCGCTTACTGCCAACTTCTAAATATTTCCAATTAATTATTTAAAACACAACAGCCTTCAATTTATAGTATTGTACTTAATTTGAAGAAGTCTGCTCCTCAGCTAATTTTACAAGCTTATCATTCCAGGGCGGTGCAGCTCTTAAAACATTGTCAAATAAAGAATCATTGTTTTGGGCAATATCCGGATAAATCTCATAAATACCATCAATACTTTCCTTGATAAAATCTACTATTTCTTCATCAGATGTGAAATCATTAAGGTCTCTATAATTAGGGAATTCACTTCCAACACCACCGCGGTCTGAAGTATATACCATTTCATCATCTGATATCCAGTTTTTAAGTCTGTTTCGGAAAAAATCCCTGTATCTTAAACGTAGCTCTCTGTTGATACCGTTTGTTCTTACCAGTACATTCATTCCTACATGGCTATATTGTTTTTTTGCACTAACTTTAAAAAAACCTACATTGATACCAAAAACATATGTCATATCGCCATTTACAAAGCCCAGACCATGAAAGTGCCAGTCACCAGAAATCCTCTGATGCGTATATTTGCCAAGTTTTTCCTTAAAATAAGGTTTTATTTGCTGAAAAACACTTTTTATCCTATCTCTGTCAATAGGTCCTTCTATCATTTTATTGTTTTTTTCTTTGTCAGATGATTGTAAATCCTTCATTTATAAAAAAATATGTTGATTAAGGTAATAATCAATGTTCAAATATAATAAATTTATTTTGTATACAAAAGATGAATGATTTAATTAACCCCAAAAACTCTGTGAATTTTTGAACCGGGAATACCAGGACGACTAAGATCAGCTAAAATTTTGGAAACCCAAAATTAAGCTTCCCTATGTCGGGGTTTCTCGCATTTAGATTCATGGATAGAAAAATCCATGAATAATGCGGGTTAATATGTTATTACCAAATAAAGTACCAATCTTGCTGTTTTTTGTAAAAGTTTTTTGTTATAGCGCAAATATTTGGCTGTCATTCAATTGTCATTGGTTTGTATTCTACAATATTTAATAGCCATTTCCACATCCTCTAATTTTCACATTCTTTGATTTCAATAAATACCATATTTATCAAGGTTTATAAATTTTACAAGTCATCACATTTCCACATTTTCAAATCTTACATTAAAATCCAACTGTTAGTTTTAAATTTAACCTGCGCGCACTTAAATGGTTAGGTACAGCATATTGACTATTTACCATGGATTCAACACTTGAAGAATTTGGAACCACGGTTATCCAGGTATATGATATGGTATTATTGATACCTAATAGGTTGAATACGTCTAAACCAATATTTACATATCGAAAGGCATTTAAAAAATTAGACTTTACCCTTTTATTTTCTTGTTTTAGCTCAACCGTAAAACCAATATCAACTCTTTTATAATCAGGCATCCGCAGGGGTGCATAATAAGTATCATTAGTTGCTGGACCAAAAGGCAGGCCACTTAGATATACCAGGGCAAGGTTAACCCTAAACCGGTCATTTCCGGGTATATAATCCTGAAAAAACAGGCTAATATTTACCGGGTGGTCATTAGGGAAAGCTTGTTTACCGATTGTATCGTTTTCAACCTGCATTTCAGATTTCATTAATGAAATACTCAACCAGGATTCAACTCCCGGAACAAATTCACCATTCAATCTATAATCAAAACCAGTGATATAGCCATTAGCTAACTTCTCAGGATAATAATGTATGCGGATATTATCAATGCTGTATGGAATAATATCCTTAACTATTTTATAGTAAAATTCGCCTTTCATGTGAAAAGGACGGTTAAACATGTAAAAATCATAATCAGCCGATGTCGTAAAATGAACAGAGCGTGGTGAATTTAGGTTATCATACAGCATTCCATTGCGGTCAATAATTTCCTTATAAAAAAGGGATTGATAATACAATCCGCTACTAAAACGAAAATAGATTTTTTTATTAATATCGGGATAGAAACCACCTGCAACACGTGGACTTAACATATATTTACGGTTAATATCCCAGTACTGAAGCCTCAGGCCATATTCAATATTCCATTCAATACCTGAGTTTGATTTATAAACAGATTGTAAAAATGCAGAATAACGATTTGATAGAAGTTTATTTTCTGAACTTATGCTGCTGGCAAGCTCAATAGTTTCTCCATTATATGGTATTGAATATCCGGCAGAGTCAATTAATTGCCACTCGGTAATTTTATCCTGTACCTTTTCCTGTTGATATTTTACCCCCCATTGGATAAATTGGTTGGCAAGCATATAATTACCTTTATAATTTAAGGTATAAATATTTGCATCAAAATAGTTTCGGGCGTGCTTTATAAAACTACCGATACCCAGGTTTAAAATACTATCACCAAACGATTCTGAATCAATTTGTTTGTCCAACTGATTTAATGAATACCTGCCTTTAATATCATATTTAAGCTCTTCGTAATCTGCATATGCAGATGCTTTGAGCTCCATTCCTAACAAGGGATTTATTTGATATTTCAGGCTTAAACCTCCTAGCACTGAAGTAAATTGATCTTCCTCTTTACCCTCAAAATCAACAAACAGGTTTACAGCCTCTTGAATTGTTCCAAATGAGGTGGTTCTGTCTTCAGGATAAAATAAATAATTATTGTTTGAGAAGTAAGCCAGTAAACCAACGGTCAATTTTTTTGAAATGTCATAGTTTATATATGTCTGGGCATCAAAAAAGTTGGGTTTATATTCACCTTTTGTTTCAAGGCTCTTTAGGAGGTATTGTGAGTTTTTATATCGTATACCGCTAAGGTAGCTTAATTTACTATTTTTAGTTGCTCCTTCTGCATGGACAGATGCCCCCAGCATACCAAGGCTTGCTGATCCTTTAAAAGCTTCTGGTTTTTTGTAATGAATATCGAGAACCGACGACATTTTATCCCCATATTTAGCAGCAAAACCACCGGCAGAAAAATCAATTTTAGAAACCAGCACAGAATTAGCCATATCAAGGCCTTCTTGTTTTCCTGTTTGTACCAATACCGGGCGAAAAATCTCAAAATCATTAATATAAACCAGGTTTTCATCAAAATTTCCTCCCCTAACTGAGTAATTTGAACTCATTTCATTTACAGATGCCACACCTGGTAGGGTTTTAATAAAACTTTGTATTTGGTTACCCGAAACGAGGGGTATGCTGTTCAATATTCTTGGATCCAGATTTACAAGACCATGTTCTTTTGATCTTTCATCAATTATTTTTATTTCCTCAATTTGCTCATCTTTTGGTTTGAGTATAATATTTAAAACTAAGTTTTTGCCCGGTGTAAATATAATACTGGTGTCTTTGCGGATAAATGAAATACGGGAGAAACTTAATTTTACAGGGCTTTTTCCGGAATAATTAAGATTAAAATTGCCTTTGGAGTTGCTTACCGTGCCAATATTTGTACCAGTGATGCTGATATTTACTAATTCTAATGGTTCTCCTAAATCATTGGTAATATTACCCTGAATTGTGATTTCTGATTGTGCCAGAGAAGCAAAATTAAAGTATAGTATAAACAGGAAAATAAAAACGGGGATTTTTAACATTTGGCAAATGTAAGCTAAAATTTTAAAGTTTGATAACGGATTTTTAATTTGGTTATTTTACTTAAAGACATTCTTTACAGCGTACATGGGAAAAACATCAATTTCGTTATAATTACTAAAATTTTCTAATGAAAACCGAATACCTCTATTTATGTTTTTTTGTTTCAGAAAAATATACATGCTCTGCATAGAACCCTTAGTACCCGCTTTAACTTCTATCGGAGTTATATTCCCATCAATACTTTCCAGGTAATCAACTTCAGCGTTGCTGCTTTTTGCTTCACGATGCCAATAATATAAAACACTTTTTTGATAACACGATTTTGATTTTAAGAGTTCCAGGCCAACAAATTGTTCTGCAACATTTCCTTTATTTATAGTCTGAAAGTTTCTTGAAAGTAAGATATCACTAAAATCCAATCCTAATATTCTTAAAAAAATACCGGTGTCAAAAAGTAACATCTTTTGTTTTTTAGGATTTATTTCAGCACCTAAAGGCAAACCATTTCCCGAAGCATGTGTAACGGGAATAACAATTCCAGCCATAATAAGTAAATTTAAAGCCTCTGTTATTTGCTTGTGATTAGATTGAGTGCTTGCTTTTGAATAAATAAATTTACTTCCGGATTGCAAAACTACAGAATCAAAAACTTCTTTTATTCGCGATACTGGCACCCTTTTTTTATATTTTGCAAAATCATCGTTATATGAAAATATTAAATCATCAATAACTTGCCTGCATTGGTTAAAATCTTTTGTTTCCAGGTAAGTGGAAATTACTTCCGGCATTCCGCCAAGCATAAAAAATTTATTTATATATTTTATTAATTTATTGTGTAACACATCTTGTAATGGATTTGAAGGTAATGCTTTACGCATTTTTTCAAGAAGCAGGTTTTCGCCACAAGCAAATAAGAATTCGTTAAATGATAGTGGGTACATAAATATTGAGCGTACCCTTCCAACCCCGAAAGATGGTATTTCTTCAAGGGCAAATTCTAAAAGTGAACCTGCTGCAATCACATGTAATTCTGGCATTTTTTCATAAAAAAAGCGTAAAGAGCGAATAGCTGGAATACAATCCTGAATCTCATCAAAAAATAGTAAAGTTTTACCAGGAATGATTGAGATATTATAAAATGCAGATAAGTTTTCACATATTTTATCTGGTGATAAATTTTCTTCAAAAACTGAGTGTATTTGCTTGTTTTCTTCAAAATTTATTTCAATAAAATTGTCAAATTGTTTACTTAATTGACGAACAGTATTTGTTTTACCTACTTGGCGTGCTCCACGCAATAAAATTGGCTTGATTTTATTTGATTTTTTCCACCCAGATAATTCTTTGTCTATAAGCCTGTTAATGTACATGTTTATAATTTATTTATATTTTTTACAGGCAAAGATACTACATGCTTTATAAAAATACAAGGCAATAAGTGGTTGCAATATACAAAAATACAAGGCAATAGTTGTTGAAAACATACAAAAATACAAGGCAATAGTATGGATAGATAATATTTTAGTAACCAATAATTATTAATAAAAAAGCCCTTACCGAAGCAAAGGCAAAATTCTTACAAAGAAATATACATTTTTAATGGAATTATTTTTTTATTATAGTTTTTATTGTTCTTGATTTTAAAACTTAGAATTAAATATCTAATTATTAGTAAAAACTTCATATATACAGTATTGATCTAATTAGAGGCCAAATACCCGAGTGAGTTTTGACTAAAAGATTTCATGTTTTTCAAGGAATCTTAATTTCTTTTTCCTTTTTTTAAAGTCATATATCCTATTCCGGTCCAGTTAGTGTTTCCCGATTCATCAACCATACCATCTACCATTTGAACTGTTCCCCCGGCTTCATCAAACCTTCCGGTTCCTCCTGTAATGGTAACTTCACCGGTAAATGTCATTGTAAGCACATCTACATAACCCACAGCGTTAAAGTTGTAATAATCCCCGTTGATTGCTGTTATTTTACCTGAATTATAACTGGTTACAATATAGGTTTCAGGATTAAATTCACAGCTGGTACGAAGGTAACGGCTTTTTGCTTCGTCTACTTTTCCTACAAGGGAGGCAAATCCACCGATCCATCCACCTCCAGCCTGTATTATTTCATATATCTCTGGTGTGCATATGGTTGGTGGTAAACTTAAATCTCTTTTCCCGTATAATTCAGCATGAATAGGAATGGTTACAAAATCATTAACATCTTTTGCCATTACATCTTTCATTGTAGAATTAGTAAGTTCATTTTCGTTGTTACCCAGTACATCTTTATCCATAACAGGCAATGCATCTTTTGTGCATCCTGAAAGGATAAAAACAAATAAAATTAGAATTAGACTGATTGTTTTCATCGTTATTCGATTTAATTAGTAAATATGAATATCAATTCAAATTTACTGCTATAAAGCAATCTATGCTTTGTAAATTGTCTCAAAAACTTTGGTAACTATCTCAAAAAGGAAAATTATTTAGGTCTTGTGTTTTAAATTACTGGGGTTGGTTCCAAATTCCTGATGAAAGATATGGCTAAAATGTGACAGGTTTTTAAAACCCACTTCAAAAGCTATTTCGGTAACATTCAGGTTAGTAGTTTGTAATAAACTCTTTGCTTTTTGAAGCCGGAAAGAACGTAAATATCCCATAATACTTCTGTTTGTCAGTGCCTTAAATTTTCTGTATAGCTGTGCCCGGCTCATAAACATTTCATTACAGAGCTGGTGGATCCCCAGGTTTTCATCCCCCAGTCTTTTTTCAAATATTTCATGCAGTTTATGCATAAAATTATCTTCAGTTTGTATTTGTTTATTATTTGAAATTTCAGGTAATTGGAATGAAGTATATCTTTCCTGAAGTTTGTTTCTTAATTCAACTAATTTACGAAGCCGTATAAATAACTCTTTTTTATTAAAAGGTTTTGCCAGGTAAGCATCAGCACCTGTTTCAAGACCTTCAAGTTTAGAATTTATATCAACTTTTGCAGTAAGAAGAACTACCGGGATGTGGCTTGTGCGCACATCATTTTTTAAGTGCTTAAGCATGTCTATCCCATCCATTTGTGGCATCATAATATCGCTTAATATAATATCCGGTACAGACTCAACGGCTTTTTCCAAGCCAAGCTTGCCATTATCAGCAATCAAAATCCGGTAATGTTTCTCCAGTATGGATTCCAAGTAAATGCTCACATCACTGTTATCTTCAACAATTAATAGAATGGGCTGTTCCTTTTTAGTTTTTCTTTTTAATG
>JBDLJL010000109.1:0-18509 GCA_039714415.1 Bacteroidota bacterium | reverse complement strand
AGTCGTAACCTTTCAGCTTTTATATTAGATTTTATTTTTTTGTAGTTACCACTTGGTTTTAAATTGAAAGCAAAGTTTGCTGTGTCAATTTTTTTTGGCTCAATATAGCCTGATAAAGTATCTTCTTCCCATTCTTCGTTGTTTTTTGTAGCATCATCGCCGTAATAAAAGTCTTCGTTTTCAAAAACAGTGTCCTGCTCATGCATTGTATTTGCGGCTTCAACTTGTATGCTATTTTCCTCTTTTTGTTCTTGATTGTTTTTACTTGTTTGCCCACAGGCAAAAGTCAAAAATAGAGATATTGATATAATAATGACTTTTGAACCCATTTTATTAGCTTATTTATTAATTTCAAATTTAAAAACAATTTACAATTAAGTCTTACTTAAGGAATAAATATTGCCAATTTCTATTTTTCCATTATCTTTATATAAATGATTGAATTTATTTTAAATAATAAACTTGTTCGAACAGATAAACCATCCGGTACTATTTTGCTCGATTTTATCCGTGAAAATGAAAAACTTTACGGGACAAAAATTGGTTGCAGGGAAGGTGATTGTGGTGCTTGTACAGTGCTTGTTGGGAAGCTGCTTGAAGGTGAAATTCAATATAAATCAGTAGTGTCTTGTCTTACACCTTTGGGCAATATTGCAGGAAAACATGTTGTTACAATTGAAGGAATAAATGGCGATACTCTTAGTCCGGTTCAATCTGCTTTTATTGATGAAAATGCTACGCAATGTGGTTTTTGTACACCAGGCTTTGTTGTTTCCTTAACAGGCTTTAGTTTGTCCGGTAAAAAATCAAATGCAGATGCAATTGGTTCGATTGCCGGTAATATTTGCCGATGTACGGGATATAAATCAATTGAAAGGGCAGTTGAAATAATTGTTGAGAAACTAAAAGGACAAAAATCAGGTGATTCATTGCAATGGTTAATTGATAATCAATTTGTCCCTGCATACTTTAAAGAGATCCCAAGGAGACTGAAAATGATAAATCCGGTTAAGGATCATGATGATACACATAAAATTATTGGAGGTGGAACAGACCTGTATGTTCAAAAGCCTGATGAAACTGCTGAAACTAATCTAAATTTTATTACAACCCAAAATCAACAAGCCAAAATAGTAATACAAGAAGAAAAATGTGTCATTGACGCAGAATGTACCGTAACTGATTTATTGCAATCTGAGGTTTTAGATTATATCATCCCAAATCTTGAAAAATATTTCAAACTGGTTTCTTCAGAGCAGATAAGGAATATGGGTACTTTGGCTGGAAATATTGTTAATGCATCACCGATTGGTGATTTAAGTATTTTGTTTTTAGCTTTTTATAGTGAACTGATTATTATTGACAGAACAGGGAATAAAAAGCAGATTCCGCTTAAAGAATTTTATAAAGGATACAAAAACATTGAGCTGGCTGATGGTGAAATAGTTGAGTCAGTTCAGTTTAATATCCCTGCAAAAGGGTTTAAGTTTAATTTTGAAAAAGTAAGCAAACGAACTCATTTAGATATAGCGAGTGTAAACACGGCTATTTATTTGGATGTTGAAAAAGGGGTAATTAAAGATATTAGAATAACAGCAGGAGGTGTGGCACCAATACCATTATTGTTAGTTAAAACGAGCGGTTTTTTGAAAGGAAAGAAGTTGAACCCTGAAAATATTAAAGAAGTATCTGGAATTTTGTATAATGAAATTTCACCAATTAGTGATATAAGAGGTAGCAGGGAATATAAAAAATTGTTGTTAAAGCAACTGTTCTATCAGCATTTTATTACGCTATTTCCAGAGATGTTTGATGTTAAAAAATGGTTATGATATAACCTATTGTGGGTTTATGTATTTTATCCGTAGATGAATCAGATTAACTCAGATTTAATATAGGATTATCTGCGGGCATCTGCGTAATCTGTGGACTATTGAGTACCTACAATATTTTATACTACTGCCTAAAAAAATGGTATAAAAAAACAGAAATTATAAAAGTTGTTCAAAAAAAGAACGTCACAGCGACGAAGAATAGCTTGTCCCGAAAATCGGGAAGGAAGCAGTCCCCAAATTTTAGGAGATGGCTTCCCCGCATAGGCGAGGCTGTTCCTAGCCATGACGAGTTACTTGAAGACTCTCTGTATAAAAAAAAATAGATAACTAATGCAAAATATAGATTCAATAAACCATGTAAAAGGGGCATCAGTTTACCTTGATGATATACCTCAACAGGAAAGTACTTTGTACGGCCTTGTGTTTGATTCGCCTGTTGCGCATGGCAGAATTAAGAAACTTGATTTCCAGGAAGCTTTAAAATTGACAGGGGTAATAAAAATTTATACAGCTAAAGATGTCCCTGGAAATAATCAGCTTGGAATAATAATTCAGGATGAACCACTTTTTGCAGAAGAAGAATTGCATTTTATCGGGCAACCTATTGCCTTAATTGTTGCTGAAACAGAACTGATTGCCAGGAAAGCTAAAAAGCTAATAAATATTGAATTTGAAGAACTGCTAGCTATTACTGATGAACGTGAAGCTTTTGCAAAAAAACAATTTATTATCCCGCCCAGGACTTTTAAAATTGGTGATACAAGCAAAGCTTTTGCTGAATGTGATTATGTGATTGAAGGTATAGCAAAGTCAGGTGCACAGGAACATTTATATATAGAAACCCAGGGTGCTTATGCCATCCCTGTTGAAAATGGGTGTTTAAAAGTACATTCATCTACACAGGGACCAACTTCGGTTCAAAAAATAATTGCAAGTGTTTTAGGTGTTGCCATGCATAAAATTGAAGTGGATGTAAGGCGTTTGGGAGGAGCTTTTGGTGGTAAAGAAGATCAGGCAACTCCTCTGGCTGTAATGGCCTCATTGGCGGCTTATTTGTTGAAAAAACCGATAAAATTAGTTTATCACCGATTAGATGATATGAGGATGACAGGGAAAAGGCACCCTTACACATCTGATTTTAAAATTGGTTTGAATAAAGAACTGAAAATTGTTGCTTATGAGCTTGATTACATGCAAAATGCGGGTGCAGCTGCTGATTTATCCCCGGCAATTATGGAACGAAGCTTATTTCATTGTACCAACAGTTATTTTATACCTAATGTCAGGGCTACGGCCTATAGCTGTAAGACAAATTTACCACCCAATACTGCATTTAGGGGCTTTGGTGCACCTCAGGCAATGTTTGTGATGGAATCAGCAATTTCAAAGGCTGCCAATGTATTAGGTGTTAGCGCCCAGAAAATTCAGGTGGCTAATTTACTTAAAGAAAATGATGAGTTTCCTTATGGTCAACTTGCGGAAAATGTGAAGTCAGGCTTTGTTTGGACGCAACTTAATGAAATGCAGACGATTGAAAATATAGAAAAAGAAATTGCCGTATATAATGAACAGAACGTTGATACTAAAAAAGGTATAGCAGTGATGCCGGTTACTTTTGGTATTTCATTTACCAATACTTCAATGAACCAGGCCAGGGCATTAGTGCACATATACCAGGATGGAAGTGTTGGTGTTAGTACCGGTGCTATTGAAATGGGGCAGGGGGTGAATACAAAATTGGTGCAAGTAGCAGCAAAAGTGTTTTCTGTTGACAAAAAGAAGATAAAACTCGAAACAACAAACACTACAAGGGTTGCCAATACATCACCTACAGCTGCCAGTTCAGGTGCTGATTTAAATGGTAAGGCATTGGAAATTGCTTGTAATGCTCTTTTGGAAAGATTGATTAAATCTGCATCAGAAATATTGGATGTTCCTGAAAAAGAAATTAGTTTAAAAAATGAAGAAGTGCTGGTAAATAATGTGGCTGCAATGCTGGATTGGAAAGATTTAGTCCAAAAAACACATCTGAAAAGGGTAAAGTTAAGCGAAAAAGGACATTATGCTACACCTGTGATATATTTTGATAAAAGCAAAGAAAAAGGACACCCTTTTGCTTACCATGTTTATGGTGCAGCAATGGTTATTGCAAAAGTTGATTGTGTACGAGGTATTTATGATATTGAAAAGGTAAATATTGTCCATGATTTTGGAAAAAGTATGAATAAAATTATCGACAGGGGACAAATTGAAGGAGGACTTGTTCAGGGTATTGGTTGGATGACTATGGAGGAGATTGTATATGATGAAAAAGGAAGATTGTTGTCAAATGCGTTATCATCATACAAAGTTCCGGATATTTATTCGGTACCAAAAGAAGTGAATATTGAACATTTAGAAACCGATGGTGTTGAAATGGCGATAATGAAATCAAAAGCAGTTGGCGAACCTCCTTTTATGTACGGTATAGGTGCTTATTTTGCGATACAAAACGCTATAAAGGCATTTAACCCTAAATATGATTTAAAATTTGACGCACCAATAACCCATGAGAAAGTTTTATTAGGATTGTATGAAGAGTGAAGGGGTGTGAAGGGTTGAGGATGAAGAATAGTAAAATCCTGCAAGCGTCTGACGATAGGAAGACCTTGTAGCGTTTTTACGTTTTTTTTTGGAGGATGTGAAGAATTAGACGATTTGAAAATGTAATTATCAGAAAATGAATGTCTGGAATTTTATATTAACCCAACTTAATGAAAACAGAAGGGTAATTCTGCTTGTTGTAATTGAAAATCTGGGTAGTAGTCCGGGAAGATTGGGCTTTAAAATGGCTGTTGCTGAAAATAGTGAAATGTTTGGTTCAATTGGTGGGGGCATTATGGAATATGAAATGGTGGAATATGCTAAAACTTTATTCACCAAAAGTGATTTTAAACCATTTATAAAAAAACAGGTACATAATACAGAATCAGATAAAGATCAATCAGGAATGATCTGTTCCGGGGAACAAACTATTTTATTTTACCCTATTGAACCATTAAAAGTTAATGTTACTCTGTTATCAAATGTACTTTCTTGTATAGAGAGTAATTGTAAAAGCGTCTTTTCCTTTATGCCCCAGGGAATGAACCTTGCCCCCAATTACAAGATAGAAAATCAATTTTATAGTAAAATTAGTGCAGGGAATAAATGGGAGTATCATGAGAAAATTTCATTTACCAATGAACTCTATATTGTGGGAGCCGGGCATGTGAGCTTAGCTCTTTCACGCACAATGCAACAACTTGGTTTTTACGTGACAGTTTTTGACAACAGGCATGCTTTAAATACTATGGAGCAGAATTCTTATGCACATAAAAAACAAGTTGTTGATTATTATGAAATTGAAAAACATATCCCCAAAGGGCAAAATATTTATGTAATTATTATGACAAATCAGCATGTTTCTGATAAGGATGTTTTGAGTAGCTTAATCAGAAATGAGTACAAATACATTGGTTTAATGGGGAGCAAAAAGAAAGTGCAAAAACTGTTTGCCGAATTAAAAACTGAGGGTTACTCTGATGAAGAATTAAAAAAAGTCCATTCTCCAATTGGAATATCTATAAAAAGTGAAACCCCCGAAGAGATTGCTATCAGTATTGCTGCAGAAATTATCATGGTTAAGAATAAAAAATAAGCTGATTACATAGTTGTAATCAGCTTGTTCATTAATTATTCTTTTACTTAAATTGAACAGTTTCTTTTCGTCTCTGAAAATTTCATTTGTCCAAAATCAATATCGAAACTTTCTTTCTTATTTCCCTGCAGGCTTTTTCTGAAAAAGAAAAATGCACCACCGGCAATAAGAATAAACCCAATTATTAAATACTTCATTATCTATAATTTTACTAATTATTCATTAAGAGTAAAATCTTCACCCTCTTCAAAACTTTTATTGTACTGGGTCATAGCTCTTAAGCTCATACCCATATTTGAGAATCCACCATCATGAAATATATTCTGCATAGTGATTTTCTTTGTCAAATCAGAGAACATCGTGATACAAAAATCAGCACAATCATCGGCATCAGCATTTCCTAATGGTGACATTCTGTCGGTAAAATCAATTAATCCGTCAATTCCTTTCACCCCACTTCCGGCTGTTGTTCTTGTTGGTGATTGAGATATCGTATTAATCCTTACTTTCTTATCCCTTCCATAAATGTAACCAAAGCTACGTGCTATTGACTCAAGAACTGATTTTGCATCGGCCATATCATTATATCCATATAGTGTTCTTTGTGCCGCAACATAAGACAATGCTACCACGGAACCCCATTCATTTATAGCATCCATTTTTCTGGCCACTTGTAAAACTTTATGAAAAGATAATGCCGATATATCTAATGTCTTTTGGAAAAAATTATAATCTAAATCATCATATGGCCTCCCTTTTCTGACATTCAAGGACATACCAATAGAATGAAGTATGAAATCTACTTTCCCGCCCAGTACTTCCATCGATTTTGTGATTAAATTTTCAATATCTTCAACACTTGTTGCATCTGCAGGGATTATTTCCGCATTGTTACATTTTTTTGCAAGTTCATTAATTTCACCAAAGCGCATAGCTACAGGTGTATTGGTTAAAGTAAAAACAGCACCTTCTTCATGTGCTTTTTCAGCTACTTTCCAGGCAATTGATTTTGAGTCCAAGGCTCCAAAAATAATTCCTTTTTTCCCTTTTAATAAATTGTACATAGTTGCGTTTTTTCAAAATTTTTGCAAAGGTAAGTAATATTATTGAATTGAGAATAGAAGACCTAAAAGTATTTTTTGTTTTATGTGCACTTAAACGTATCCTTTAATCCAGTATATGATATAACCGGCTACTTCGTGTATTAACAATTTCCAGCTGTTTAAAACTGCCGGATCTGGTAGTAATATCTTGCCAGGGGTATACTTAAAGGTTGGATCTAACTGATTAGTAGGGTAGGGGCGTACTTCTACCCCTGTTTTTTGAAAACAGTCCATAGCCCTGCGCATATGGATTGATGAGCTAATGAGCAAACAGGTATCATAGCTGTCTTTAGGTTTTATTCAACTTATTAAATTATTAATAGCTTTTTTTGTTTTTACCATTAACCATTTAGGTGTAGATGTGGCACCACAAATGCCTATTGAATGGGGGTTTTTTATCCATTCAGGATTGAGTTCTTCTGCTGATGATATAAAATGGGTGTTTTTATTAACTTGCTTGCAAACATCAAATAACATTTTTCCGTTTGAACTTTTTCTTCCGCTAACAAAGATAATTGTATCATGTTTTGCGGCAAATTCTCTTAACTGTGGTTCCCTTCCTGATACTTGCCCACATAAAGTATTATATATATTAAATCTGTTTTCGCCAAATAATTCTGAATTCTGCCGGATTTTATCTTTAATATTTTGATACCCTTTAATTGATTTAGTTGTTTGAGCGTATAAATTTATTGGTTTGCTAAAGTCAATATCCTTTATGTCATTCTCATTTTCAATGATAATAGCTTTGTAATCAATTTGTCCTGACAGGCCTATAACTTCAGGGTGTGCTTTTTTACCATAAATAACAATCTGGTCATCGTTAACAGATTCATCATGAGCTTTTTTTACCTTTTTCTGAAATTTGGTAACTATTGGGCAGGTAGCATCTATTAGGTTTATATTGTTTTCTTTGGCAATCTTATATGTCTCTGGTGGTTCGCCATGGGCACGTAATAAAACATCAGCATTTTTAATTTGCTTAAATTCATCGTAGCTAAGTGTAATCATACCCATATCCTCTAGCCTTTTTACTTCCATGTCGTTATGGACAATCTGTCCCAGGCAATACAATTTCTTCCCATTCATTAATTCTTCTTTAGCTTTTTTAATTGCTGCTTCAACACCAAAACAAAAGCCTGAATCCTTATCTATCTCTATGTTCATTTTTTTTGTCAATCAGAATTAGTCAACCCAAAACCGTAAATTTTATTCTAAGATTAAAAAACCTTTTAAATTTCAAATTTATCATAAATTAAACTCATTGCCCAAATAAGTTGTTCTTCACGGTTGAGATTACTGTTGTCAAGAATAATTGCATTATCTGCCTTTTTTAGCGGGCTAATTTCTCTATTCTGATCAATGTAATCACGTTTTTCAATGTTTTCTTTGATTTCTTTAAAAGAAACTTTATCTCCTTTTTCAATTAACTCTTTATACCTTCTTTGCGCACGAATTTCTAGACTTGCCGTAATAAAAAATTTAAGTTCAGCATTGGGAAATACAACAGTTCCGATATCCCTGCCATCCATTACAATTTTTTTATTGGCACCCATTTCTTGTTGTAAGGCAACCAGTTTGGTTCTGACAAAATCAAGTTCGCTAATATAACTTACACTTTCTGATACTTCAATGCCACGAATATCTCTTTCTATATTATTACCATTTAACCAGGTTTCTTGTTGTTCAGTTAATTTATTTTTAATGAATTTAATTTGAACAGAGTTTAGGTTTTTTTTTAAATTGTCAGTATCAATATCCTTTCCATTTACCAAATTTTTTTCAAGGGCTAAATAGGTAACTGCCCGATACATGGCACCACTATCAATAAAAGTGTAGTTTAATTTTTTTGCTACAGCTTTAGCCACAGTGCTTTTACCGCAGGACGAATGTCCATCAAAAGTAATGATTATGTCTTTGATTTTTTGGTTCATTTATATTCTTTCTATGTTATAATAATATTAATAAATTGTTAATTGTGTAGCTATGCTAACATCTAACATCTAATTTTTAATCAGCTAATTACTAATTCAGGAACAATGAATATACTTTTCTACCAATTTTTTGATTTCATCTTTTTTGCCGTACAACTTTTCACTCAAATTTTCATCTTCAAAAGATTTCAAGTGATTTATAAACCGGTCAATAGTTCCTTTCGGAAAAATGTTTCCTGATTCAAAATATTTTCTGTTTTGTTTTAAACTTTCTGCAGATTCCCTACAAGATTGTGGTAAATCATCTAGTTTTTTAAGTATTTGTTTATTTTCATCAGCAAAAATATTCACATTAACATATAACTCTTCTGTTTTTTTCAAAGAGTTTTTGTCAAGAATGCCTTTTTTTGCAGCAATGATTAGGCCGGCTATTAAATGATAAAGATCTGCAGAACCATCGGGTGCCCTGAATTCAACTGTCTGTTTGCCTGGCACATAGGGGATTTCGCCAATTTCCTGGGGGTTGGCATTCTTTATCATACTGGTTTCAGCTACCCAACCCAAGGGTACCCTAACTAAAACGGATCTGTTTGTATCACCCCAGCAAACTTTAGTTGGTGCCTCCTGATGTGGGACTAATCGCAAGTAGGAAGTTGGTATTGTATTACCAAATGCCGTTAAAGGTTTTGCTAAATCTAGTAAACCTGCAATCATTTTTTTTGCGACATCACTTAATTGAAAATTTTCTATCATTTTATTTTCACCATCTTTTACCAGCATCATGTGAACGTGAAGACCACTACCTGCTTTTCCTACTGTTATTTTAGGTGCAAAACTAATTTGCATATGGTGTTTTTTCCCAAGCATTCTTAATATCCATTTTGCTGTAATTAGCTGGTCAACAGCATCATCAGCACTGACAGGCATAAATTCAATTTCATGCTGTTCAAACTCTTCTGTCTCATTTGAGAAATTACCGACTTCTGAATGACCATATTTAATCTTTCCACCTGATTGGGCAATAAGTTGCATTGCTTCTATTCTTAAATGTTCCCAATTAGTAAATGGTGAAGAAGTATGATAACCTTTTTGGTCTTCAGCCTGGTATAAGCTACCCTTGGATCCCGAAATGTAGTATTCAAGTTCTCCCATGGCATGAAAATCATAACCTGTAGATTGTTTAAAATCAATTATTGCTTTTTTAAGTATATGCTCCGGGGCACTTTCCAAAGGTTCGCCTTCAGCCGTATAGAATGAACACAAAATATTTAATGTGGGTGATGTTGCAAAAGGATCCACGAAAGCAGTCTTAAACCTGGGGATAACATACAAATCACTTCTTCCAGCTTCAATAAAAGAAAAAAGGCTTGAACCATCAACTCGTTCGCCTGTTGACAGGATTGAATCTAAATAATCTTTGCTGGTAATCACAAAATTCAACGTTTTGAGTTTTCCATCTTCTCCAACATATTTAAAGTTTAACAATTCAATATCATTTTCATCAATAAACTGGATAATATCATGTTTTGTGAATTCCGATGCTGGTTTTTTTAAATATCTGACCAGTTTATTAGGGTTCATTAAAACTTCTCTTTCTCTCATAGCTATATTTATTTTAGGGTTTGTGTTTCTTTTTTTACATTTAGACAAAATTATAATAATTAAATTTTATGTACCATGATATCTGTTAAATTTTATTTTCTTATGTTATTTATTATTTTACCATTTGGTTTGTATAGCCAATCTGGTAAAACAAATTTTGATAAATACCATAATTATAGTGAACAAAACAATGCTTTGACACAACTAAATAAAAAGCTGCCAAAGAATACTAAAATCCACAAACTAGCTACAACTCCTGGCAAAAAACAAGTGCTTTTATTTGAAATTGGTGCTGAAATTGGTGCAAAGAAAAAGAAAAACCCGGCCGTATTCCTTGTGGCAAATTTAGAAGGTCAATTACCTATTTCCATATCAGCTGCAATCTACCTTATTAATGATATAATTGGTGATGCAAAGTATTATTCTGATTTGAGTTGGTACATTATCCCTAATGCCAATCCAGATGCTTCGCAAAATTATTTTTCAAAATTGAAATATGCTGATAGCAGAAATGGTTTAAAGCATAATGATGATATGGATGACCAGACAGATGAAGACCCCTTTGATGATTTAAATGGTGATGGTCTAATTACCCAAATGCGTGTTAAAGATATTTTAGGTGAATGGCTTCCCGATGAAAAAGATCCTCGTATGATGCGTAAAGCTGATAAAAGTAAAGGTGAAAAAGGATTATATAAATTATATTCTGAAGGTTTGGATAATGATAAAGATGGAAAATATAATGAGGATCCTGTGGGTGGAACCAATATTGGAATAAATTTTCCTCATTTACACAAACCATTTACACAAACCGGTGGCATTTGGCCGGGTAGTGCTGATGAAAGCTATGCAATTATGAAATTCATTAATGAACATCCTGAAATAGCCATGACAATGACTTATGGTTCTACCAATTTTTGTCTAATACCACCAAAAGGCGGACGAAAAGGTTCTGTTGATTTGTCCAGAATAAAATTAGATAAAGGTCAAGCAAGAATGTTAGGTGCTGAGGAGAAAAAGTTTTATTCTTTGGAGCAAATTGTTGAAATGGCGCAGCAGCTTTATCCGGGCGTTACAGAAGAGCAGGTTGCAAGTTTTATGGGTTTAGGTGCAATGGTGAACCCTTTATCTAAGGATTTGAAGTTTTATAAATCATTATCTGAGGACTATAAAAAGTATTTAAAATCGAAGAAAATGGATACTAAAAGACTAGATCCTCAAAAAGCAAAGGATGGTTCATTTGAACTTTGGTCTTATTATCATTTGGGGGTTCCTACTTTTTCAATGGACTTTTGGACTTTGCCCAAACCATCTGAAGAGAAGAAAAGTAATGGTCTAAGCCTGGATAAATTGGAGAAAATGTCAAAAAAGGATTTCCTTAAATTAAACAATACTAAAGTTGATTCATTTTTACAAGAAAATAAAGCACCGAAGCAGTTTTCTGCAGAAAGGGTAAAGAAAATGGTGAAAGAAGGAAAAATGACACCTGAAAAAATGGTTGAGATGTTTAAGAAAGGTCAAAAGTCGAAAAATGGGAAAAAAGATAATGAAAAACTAAAAGCATTGTTGGCCTATAGTGATTCTGAATTGGGTGGAAAAGGGTTTGTAGACTGGAAACCATATAATCACCCTGATTTTGGTGAAGTGGAAATTGGAGGTGAAGTTCCTTTTACTAATAATACACCCCCAACGGCTATTTTAGATTCATTATTAAACTCACAAATTCCATGGATATATAAATTAACTGATAAATTACCTGATTTAAAAATTGTTAAAACAATGGTAAAAAATCAGGGTGGGCATGTATATAAGTTAGAAGCCTGGGTTGAAAACAAAGGGTTTTTGCCGTTTCCTACAGCAATGGGTAAAAAAAATGGACATGTTCAGGTTGCAGTGCTTGAATTAACTGGTAAGGTGGAAGTCCTTTCAGGTAAAAAGAGGACCCCAATCCGTAGTCTTGAAGGGAAAAGTATTGTAAAATATAGCTGGTTGGTCCAATCTGATACAAATCAGGATATACAAATAAGCTTAAGTTCAGCTAATGCTGGTGGCGATTCAAAACAAATAAAATTAGGAGGAAAATAGGGATGAAAAAAATAAATATACTTATAATGGCAATCCTTTTTATATTTAATTATGGTGGGTTTGCACAAAATGAAAAAATAACTCTTCCATTAAGATTTGATCATTATTATACTTATGACCAATTAGTTGAAACTGTAAAATTGCTTAATAAAGCATATCCCGGACTGAGTAAACTTGATTTGGTAGGTAAGAGTGAAGAGAATAGGGATATTTGGGCAATTACCATAAATAATCCAAAAACTGGTGATGCTTTATCGAAACCTGGTGTTTATGTTGATGGAAATATTCATGGAAATGAAATTCAGGCAGGTGAAGTTTGTTTGTATTTTACGGAGTATTTACTTAAAAATTATGGTAAAATAGACCAAATCACCAAACTTGTTGATAAAAATGCATATTACATAATTCCATCGGTAAATGTTGATGGTCGTTACCACTTTTTTAAGGATGGAAATACCATGCATTCAAACCGTGGACTGCGCAGACCAAAGGATGATGATAATGATGGATTGTTTGATGAGGATTTTCCTGATGATCTGGATGGTGATGGTAGTATTTGCCAAATGAGAAAAAAAGTAGCTTACGGCAAATGGAAAATAGACCCGGAAGATTCAAGATTATTAAAAAGGGTGAAAAAAGGTGAAATTGGTGAATGGACATATTTAGGAAGTGAAGGGATTGATAATGATGGTGATGGTAGAATTAATGAAGATTCTGAAGGCTATGTCGACCCTAACAGGAATTGGGCTTTTAATTGGCAACCAGATTATGTTCAGCGTGGTGCAGGAGATTACCCTTTATCGGGAGTGGGACTTAAAGCAATTGCAGAATATATGATGGCAAGACCTAATATTATTGTGGTATATTCTATTCATAATTATGGTGGAATGTTTCTGCGCGGCCCTGGAACAAAATCACTAGGCGAACTAAATCCAAGGGATATTGAAGTTTATGATCACCTGGGAAAAGCTGGTGAAAAAATTGTTCCCGGTTACCGTTACTTGGTAAGCTGGAAAGATTTATATTCAACCTATGGTGACCTTACGGACTTTACATCTAATATTGTTGGCGCCTATAGTTTTGTTACTGAATTATTTGTTGAAGGGTCAGAAACATATTCAAAAAAGAAAAAAGAACAAAAGGACGAAGAACCAAATTATGGAGGAAGGCGATCAAGGAATAATGATAAGGAGCTGGAGCGATTAAAATTTAATGACCATCTTGCCAGTGGGATATTGTATAAAGAATGGAAACCTTTTAAGCACCCTGTCTATGGTGATATTGAGATAGGTGGTTGGATAAAATTTAGTTCACGGATGCCGCATACTTTCATGTTACCAGATTTAGTCCACCGAAATGCCCTGGCCATGATTTTTACCGCTGAACAAACACCTGATGTAAAAATGGAGGTTTTTGAAAAGAAAAAAATTGGAAAAGACTTATATAGGATTAGGGTAAGGCTAATTAATAAAAAAGTAATACCAAGTATGAGCCATCATGCTGTTTCCAAAAAACTATATCCAAAGGATATTTTAAAATTAACTGGCAATAATATAAAGGTTGTGGCAGGTGGACAACTAACAGATATGTATAATGATAAAGTTAAGTATAAGGAATTTAAACCTGAGCTGCAATTTATTTTTGTTCCGGGGGATAATAAAGTTGAATACCAGTTTCTTGTGTCAGGTAAAGGGAAGTTTAGCATAAAATACCAGTCGCAAAAGGCGGGAAAGGTACAGGTGGATGGAAGTATTTGAGATAACAAATCTACTTATAAGAATAATTCTGAAAATAGGCAAGTCACGGTGTGAATAACTTAATAAACAGTAAATTGTAATAGTTATATTTTATTTTTAATTAACAATTCACGCCGTGACTCTCTGCTTGTTAACTGTTGATCCTCGGAATTAAGGTTCTTCTAAAAAAATACTAATTCATAAAATATATCGTGAAAGGAAACAACAGGGGTAAGAAAATTGTAAAAGCTTCATGGGTAGCTATTATCGGTAATGCTCTTTTAGCAATCCTTAAGATAAGTATTGGCTCTTTTTCAGGTAGTATGGCAGTTTTGGCTGATGGAATAGATTCAGCAAGTGATATTATTACCTCCCTGATTACACTGGTAACAGGGAAAATAATTGGCCGAAAACCAAATATTAAATACCCATATGGCTATAGTCGTGCAGATACAATAGCAGCAAAGTTTCTTTCCTTTATTATTTTTTTTGCAGGTGCTCAGTTGGCGATAAGTTCTATAAGCAAGCTCTTTTCAGGAGAAACTGGTGAAATTCCGGCAAAATTGGCAATTTATGTAACTGTATTTTCAATTGTTGGTAAGTTTTTGTTAGCCAATTATTTAATGAAACGCGGGAATAAATTAAACAGTCTGATGCTTATTGCCAATGGTAAAAATATGCAAAATGATATTCTCATATCCGGATCAGTATTAATTGGTCTTGGTTTTACCTTTTTGTTCAATTTGCCTGTTCTGGATGTTGTTACAGCTCTCTTTGTGAGTTTCTGGATTATTAAAGTATCTTATGATATTTTTAAGAAAACAAATGAAGAGTTGATGGATGGTTGTTCCAATCCTGAAATCTATAAAAAAATATTTAAAGCAATTGATGAGATTCCTGAAGTCCAAAACCCTCATAAAGTGAGATTGAGAAAGCAAGGCTATATGTTTGTTATTGAAATGGATATTGAAGTTGATGGAAGTTTATCTGTTAAGGAAGGTCATGATATTGCAAAAAAAGTAGAGCTAAAGGTTAAAGAGCGAATCAAAAATATTTATGATATTAATATCCATATTGAACCCATTGGAAATGTGGAACAGGAAAAATTTGGTGTCTCATTAAATAATTTGAAAGAGTTAGAAATATGAGCCATAATCATGAAGATTATCATAGCCATGGTTACCATCATGTAGATTTAACGGGAAGAGATTTATTTATAACTATTTTACTTAATATTCTCATCACGGTTTCTCAAATAATAGGTGCCTTCATTTCAGGCAGTTTATCTTTAATGTCTGATGCAATGCATAACTTAAGTGATGTGACGGCACTTATTATTAGTTATATTGCTCAAAAGCTGAGCCTGGAAAAGCAAAATGAAAAATATACTTTCGGCTATAAACGTGCTGAAATAATGGCAGCATTTATTAATGCAACTACTTTAATAGCTATAGCTGTTTTGTTAATTAAAGAAGCTATTGAAAGGTTGTTAATTGATGATGGCCTGATTATTAAGGGAGGCTGGGTTATTGGACTGGCACTTTTTAGTATAATTGCCAATGGGTTAAGTGTTATAATTCTTCATAAACATGCAAAGGATAATATAAATATTAAATCGGCCTATTTGCATTTATTTTCAGATATGTTATCATCAATTGCAGTGCTTATAGGTGGATTGTTCATGTTTTACCTGAAAATATATTGGATTGATTCTGTACTGACTATTCTTATTGGTGTTTACCTGCTTTTCTCAAGTTGGGGAATTTTTATAGATTCTTTAAAAATATTAATGCAATTTACCCCAAAGGGGATTGATATCGATAAGATTAAGACAATCATTGAAGAATTACCTGAAGTTGATAATATTCATCATGTACATGTGTGGAAGTTAAATGATAAACAGATACATTTTGAAGCTCATGTAGATTTATGCAGGGATATGGTAATAAGTAAAACTGGTAGCATTCATATGCAAATTGGGAATTTGTTAAAATCAAAATATCATATTGAGCATATAACTATCCAATTTGAATATAATGCCTGTAAAGATAAGGAGTTGATATATAATAAAGAATAAGGCTGTTGTTATGATATAATAGATTGGTTTGTTTTCAGAATACTATCAGAGCATGTTCCAATTATTAGAGAAAAGCTGCGAATGTTTTTTTTAACCTTTCAACGCTCTCAGAGCCTGTTAAGGTATATTGGAAAGCTACTCACACTGACAGGTTGAAGTTACGTTATGTTGACCTGACAGAGTTTCTTGCCCGAAAAATCGGAACATACTCTGTCAGTGTCAAATTTAAGGTGTATTAAAACGGTAAATCATCCCCTCCAATATCTTCAGTTAAATCTTCCGTTTTAGGTTCATTTACTGTGGTAGGTGTTGAGTTTTGTTGCTGCTGTTGTGATGATCCAGCATTATCACCTTTTGAGCCGAGCATTTGTAAGCTGTTAGCAACAATTTCAGTAAAGTATTTTGTTACCCCATCTTTTTCATAAGATCTGTTCGAGATTTTTCCTTCAATATAAAGTTGAGATCCCTTTTTTACGTAATTTTCAACCACTTTAGCCAAACCACGCCAAACTACAATATTATGCCATTCGGTATTCGTTACTTTTTCACCGTTTTTGTCTTTATAGGTTTCACTTGTGGCAAGTGTAAACCTGGCTACCGGCACATCTTCTTTAATGTATTGTACTTCAGGGTCTTTACCTACATTCCCAACTAGTATAACTTTGTTAACTCCCATAGTTTAATAATTAAGGTTACTGATTAATATTTAATAATTATTTAAAAAAATTCATAATTTTGTTTTTTAAACTGGGTTTTTCCTCTTTATCCGGAATTTCAAAAAACAAATCACTTTTAAAAGGTACATCTTCATTAATAGCGTTCCATATTTTACTCCATCCTGGGAAACCACCTATATTTCTATCATCAATATAAATGTCTGCATAAATTTTTCTACTAATAGAATCGTCTATAATCTCTTCAGGATAATTGCTATTTATTGAATAAAATTCAATATTATTTTCTTTGCAAAATTGAACAGCATCATCTAATTCTTTACCAGCACGATATGTCCATAAAATTAGGTCGTGCTCCTGTTTTTGTAATGCTTTAAGCGTTTCAAAAGCAAAGGGTTTAGTTTTTCCAATTTTGGGGTACTTATGATCTACAATAGTTCCATCAAAATCAACTGCAATCTTCATTTAGTTTTAGTATTATTTTACCATTGATTTAGCCTGAATAATTCATAAAAAAATGATTTTTTATCTCTAATTATGTCATAACATGCACCTTGTTAATTAATTAAAATAAATCATTTTTTACAAGTGCATTCATTTTAATGCATCTGCTGCGTTGCTAAACCCTTAAAATATAAATATCTGTCAGCAGGTTCAGACGCCTTGCATCTGCATCAAACTAAACGCATGAATTAATTAGGTTAGAGGTGCAAATATAATCCAAAAATTATTTTAGTACTGATTAAAAAATTAATAATTTTCAAATAATTCCCAAACCATGGATTTATATTTTTCACGGTCGAATTTTTCACAATCATCGACTGAACTTACTTCACTTGTTGTATATGCTACTTCTTGCATGAAATCCAGTGCCCGGTTTGCACTCTCACCCATATTTATAAAAACGCTTTCACCATCATTAATAAATCCTTGTTTAAGCGACTCAAATAGTCCAAGTAAACCAGCTGTAGATGCAGGCCCAATTTTTATTACTCTTTCGTATCCTACAAGTCTTGCCATGGCAACTGCATGTTCTTCATTAATTTCAAATATTTCACCACCTGATTTTTTTACCAATGGTGCCATTAAAGGATACATTTTAGGGTCGCCGGTAGCAATTGTAGGGATTAAAGTTTCCGGATTTTCATAGATCGGATATTCTTTTTCATATCCTTCTGGAAAATCAGCGGCTTTAGCTTTTGTCCATGCATGTGCCTGAGGTGCACATAAGTGTCCTTGCGATAATAAAAATCTGGGTAATTTATCTGCCAAACCGGTACCATCAAGGTCATTTATTGCCTTTTCTACAGCAAAAGGGCCTGTTCCACCACTTAATGCCTGAATATAAACATCAGGTATCTTACCAATAATACGAAGCATTTCATATACTTGTGTTTTTTTTGCTTCCATACGCAGTGGGTCAAGGTTTCCTCCAGTCATTAATATACCATGTTTTTTTGCATAAGCAGCAGCAACTTGTTTTGCTTTAGCATAATCTCCTTTAACCCGGAATAGTTTCTGACCGTATGTTCCAATATGTGCTTCACTGTCTTTTAACGAATCATAGGGTACAAATATAGAACATGAAATTCCTGCTTTTGCCAGATAATGTGCAAATGCTGTAGCTGTATTACCAGTACTTGCAACTACATACTCTTTAATTCCATGTTCTTTTAAAACGCTGGCTGCAAGTGCCCCGCCTTTGTCTTTAAATGTTCCGGTTGCAAAACTTTTGTCATTTCTGTTTACATATATTTTTAGCTCAAGATTATACTTTTGTTTTG
>JBDLJL010000108.1:0-18684 GCA_039714415.1 Bacteroidota bacterium | reverse complement strand
ACATCCAAAAAGGTATCGCATCCAGATAACATCAAGAATGAAATCATCAATGCACCTATCAGCTTATAATTGAATATTTTTTTCATATTATTATATTTTTAAAATTAATCATAAATCAATTAAAAAGTAAAATTAAGTGCAAAACCATAGCTTGTAGTATTAGGAGTACTATAGCCAGAATATCCCTGTGCATTGCTTCCTGCTCCGGATTTACTCATTTCAGGATCAAAGCCCCTGTATTCAGTTTTCAAGAAAAGGTTTGTTCCTGTAAACGAAGCTGTTAAGCCTTTAATAAATGTAACATTATCAAATACCGATTTTGGTAATGCATAGCTTAAGCTTAAAGAACGTAAGCGTATCCATGACGCATCATCAACAAA
Organism: Bacteroidota bacterium; assembly: GCA_039714415.1. Taxonomy (GTDB): domain Bacteria; phylum Bacteroidota; class Bacteroidia; order Bacteroidales; family NBLH01; genus NBLH01. The sequence continues at coordinate 18,304 of JBDLJL010000108.1, read as the reverse complement.
ATCAAATGCATTGAATGGTGTCCTATATCGGTAAAGGCTACGGTATCGCTGAATCGGGGTTGTATTAGGTACCATATTACCATTGCCATCATCCATTACACCATCTAAAATTACCCCACCTTCGCTTCTGGAAGGTCTGTTTTCCGTAGAAATATGCTTGCCCTGGCGAATTAAGTTCCTTACATGTTCATTAGACATCACCATCCCTTGTTTAATATCAATCAGGAATGAAAGGGTTAAACCTTTATAATTTAATGTCTGGGTAATACCCATTGCCCAGTCAGGATTTACATTTCCTATATAGTATGTTGAATCCCAGTTTAAATCTGGTGTTCCTCCATAACTTCCTGAGGTCCTCATAATCGGGCTTTCGGTTCCATCATCATTAGTGTGCATATTCCAAGTATAGCCGTACATATCACCTGCATAGCCACCTTCAACTAATTTTGTGAAAACTCCACCATAGCCTGAAGAAGTTTGAATTTCTTCAAGGTCATCTCTTAAGTCAATAACTTTTGTCTTGTTTTTAGAAAAATTCATTGAAATATTCCATGAAAAATTATCTGTCTTAACCGGAGTAGCTGTTAATAAAACTTCAATACCCTTGTTTTCCAATTCACCAATATTATCCAAAATTGAGCTATATCCTGTTGTATATGCTACAGGAATAGAGTAAAGCATGTTAACAGTATTTGCTTTATACCAACCAAAATCAACACCTACACGGTTATTCATGAACCTTAAATCCAGGCCTAATTCAATTGATGTAGTAAATTCAGGTTCTATTAGTGTATTACCCAGAGAGTTATCTTTAGTTAAGCCTGTAACAACGTCATGTGTGTAGGCAGTGTAAAGTTTATCCAACCTGTGGGGTGGTGCGTCTTTTCCAACCGTTGCCCAGGATGCACGCAATTTACCATAGCTAAACTTATCAGAATTGATACCAAAAGCATCAGAAAAAACAAAACCAAGACTAACAGAAGGATAAAAGTATGAACGAGCTTCTATTGGTAATGTTGATGATATATCATTTCTTCCAGTAATATCAAGGAAAAGATAATCTTTAAAATCAAGCCTTAAATCACCATAAAAACCAACCATTCTATAATTTTGATCAGAATTTGAAGAGAATTTAAAGGCAGTATTGCTAATATCATAAAACCCTGGTGATGCCCAATTTTCCCCTCTTGTATTTAGGCGATCATATTGTTGTGCCATCACGTTCTGACCAAGTAAGAGATTTAATTTTAAATCTTCTGTTAAATCATAATTAAAATTGATCATGACATCAGAGTTTAGCTCATTAAAATTAATCCTTTCTTCAATAATAAAACCATGTACCTGTGTTGATACATCCATAGCTTGTTCACCAGGCACCTCGGCCCAAGGTACAATATATGTACGTGAATCAGAATAGTTATCATTACCTATTCTGTATTTCAGGCTTATATTGTCATTAATTTTGTAATCAAAATTTACGAAGCCCATTATCCTGTTTACATTATCATTAAACTGTACCCTTTCTAATAAATAGTACGGGTTATCAATATATGGATGAGTAACATGTGCTCCATTTTCGTCTTTGTAAATTTTCATATCATCACTGTTTGGCCAGTAAAGCATAGAAGACATATAAGATTTATCACCATGGTTACCTCTACGGCCACCAGAATTGGTAAAGCTTAAAGAAGCAGAAGTGCTAAACCTTTCAGTAATATTCCTGGTACCATTTAGTTTTACAGATTTCCTGCCCCAGCTTGTATTTGGGACAATACCTGTTTGCCTCAAATCAGAAGCAGAAAAATAATAATTTCCTTTATCCGTACCACTTGAAATTGCAAGGCTGTTATTGTATGTAATACCTGTTTCAAAAAAGTCCTCCATAGTAGTATAAAAAGATTCACCTACATCAGCACGTTTATATCCCCATTCAACAAATGTTCCGAAGTCACTTGACGGGTCAACAGGTTCCGGGGTTAAATCCAGAACATCTATGTCTGAAGTAAGGCCTCGCCCCCAGGTTTCCTGCATTTCAGGAAAACGGGTTACTTTATCAAGGGTTAGTTTTGAACTAAAGTTGATTACCGTAGTTCCCTTTTTACCCTTTTTTGTGGTAATAATAACAGCACCATTGGCAGCTCTTGCACCATATAAGGCTGTAGCTGCAGCACCTTTTAATATCGACATTGATTCAATATCATCAGGGTTTATATCCATAGCCCTGTTACTAAACCCAAACTGTTCATTTGAACCTCCGGCATTACTACCTGCACTAGGTAAAACATTACCTGATACGGTTTGATTACTCATAGGAACACCATCAATAACAAAAAGAGGTTGGTTATCAGCATTCGGGTCAAGTGAGTTTACTCCACGAATTACAATACGTGTAGAATTACCTGCACCACCTCCAGAGATAATGTCAACACCTGCAACTTTGCCCTGCAATGCGCTAACCATATCAGACTTACCGCTTTTTTTCAGTTCATCACTGTTTACCTCTTGAACAGCATAGCCTAAGGCCTTTTTGCTACGTGTAATACCGAGAGCAGTAACCACCACATCATCAATAAATTGATCTTCACTTTCCAGGACCACATTAATAGTTGTTTGTCCGCCAATTGCAACTTCCCGGGTTTTCATTCCCATAAAGGAAAAACCAAGTGTTGTTGCCTCAGCCGGAACACTAATGGTATATTTTCCATCCATATCGGTAATAGTACCAATATCGGAAAATCCTTTTACCCAAACATTTACACCTGGTACAGATTGGTCATTATTATCCGTAACGGTACCCGTAATTGTACTTTGGGCAAACACCTGCATTCCTATAAAAAGAAATGCAAGCATAAATACGATTTTTCTCATAATAGATTTAGCTTAAGTTAATAAATAATTAATAAATGTTGGTTTTTTGAATAATTCCTAATTAAAACTTCCTTTATTTTTTTCTTTTGTTTATTAATTTACCTCCTTTCCTTTATTTGTTAGTAAAAAAAACAAGTATGCTTTGTTTTCAAAATTAATCTCACCATTGCCATTTAATAGTTCACATTTTCGTGAATCAAAGTTAGATAATACAAATATATTTTCAAAAATTTGTACGATATATTATGTTAAACAATTTAGTCCTACTACCATTTTAGTGTGTGCTTAACCATAAGGTAATTTTTAGTCTAAATTTACTTTGGTTATTTGTTTATCTGTTTATAAGCTGCATAATTATGTAGTATAAGCATATATGGCATAAACAAATAGCCAACATACATTTTAATTAGTTACCCACTATATTTGCAGTAATACCAACAATTGTTATAATTTCTTTATTCCAATACCTGGTAATTCATTAAGTGTTACTTTCCCTTTTTTAATTTTTATTCCTTCATACAGATCGTTATTTATTAATAAATTACCATCTAAATCTGCCCAATCAACAATTGGGGACAGTTGAGCTGCTGCCGAAACTGCACATGAAGTTTCCGTCATGCAACCAATCATTACTTTCATATCCAGGGCTTTGGCAACTGTAATCATTTTGTGTGCCTCGCGTAGCCCGGTACTTTTCATCAGTTTAATGTTTATTCCGGAATAAACTCCCTTAAATTTTGCAACATCAGATAACCTTTGAAATGCTTCGTCAGCGATTGTAGGTAAAGGGCTGTTTTCTGTGAGCCATGCCATATCATCAATTTGTGTTTTAGGCATCGGTTGTTCAACAAATACAATTCCCTTTTCTTTAAGCCAGTTAATCATCTCCAAGGCATGGTTTTTATCTTTCCAGCCCTGGTTCACATCAACGTATAAAGGAACATCTGTTATCTCCCTAATGGTATTGATCATCTCTTTATCATTACCACCGCCAAGTTTTACTTTTAAAACTTTGAAATCAAGTGCTTCTTTCGTTTTTTCCCTGACAACTTCCGGTTTATCAATACCTATTGTGAAAGAGGTCATTGGAGTTTTGGTCGGGTTTAACCCCCAAAGTTTATAAAGTGGCTGGTTAACAATTTTCCCAATCAAATCATGTAAAGCAATGTCAATACAAGCTTTTGCTGCCCTGTTGTTTTTTTCAATTGAATCAACATAGCTTAATATGTCATCAAGCATGAAGGGGTCATTAAATTGACTTAAATCTACTTTCCGAAGAAACCTGGTTACACTTTCCTGTGATTCTCCCAGATAAGGTGGCATTGAAGCTTCACCGTATCCGATCAATCCATCGTATTCAATTTCTGTCAATACTACCGGAGTAGTATTACGTGAAAAACTAGCTACAGTAAAGGTGTGTGTAAGCTGTAAATCATAAGTTTTAAAAGTTAGTTTCATTTTTTTACTTTTTATTACTGCAGGAGTAGATGCTATTAATAAATTTGGAATGAATGCACCAAATGTAGCTGCACCTATTGTTTTTGCAAAATTTCTTCTATTTATAGGCATTTTATTCTGATATTATCGTTTTATAAAATTTATTATTGGTAATTTTTTCTATTGTACTCCCATTTTCTTCCCCTATGATTCGGATCGTTTTTATAAAACTTGAAACATATCCCGGGAAATAATTAGCCCTTGTACTATCCATGCTGTTAATTTTAACATTTCCAAAAGTCGATGATGCATGAATAAATTCACTGTCACCAATATACATGATTACATGAGTTACCTTTTCAGGGAGCGAGTCATTTGCCCTTCGTCCAATAAAAAGCAAGTCACCGGGTAATAAATCGGTGTAATCATAGCTAGTAGTAATTTCTTTTCCATACTTTACTTGTTGGGATGCATCCCTTTGTATTATTATTCCGTTCAGGAAATAAATATTTGAAGTGAACCCACTGCAATCAATAGATTTTGAAGAAGAACCGCCCCATAAATAAGGTATGCCTATAAATTTTTTTGCTGTATTAACTAATCCATTTTCTTCCGGCTTTTTGTTGATAAAAAGATCTATGTCAACAACTTCATCCTTTTTCACGAAAGCAACGCGGTTATCAGGATATTTCACTTTATAAAATTTCTTTTTATTGCCTATAACCGGCAGTATACATCCTACAACAAGGTCAGTAACTATTTGTGATTTGCTGTCAGGAAGAGTATATGAAAAACCGTACTGTTTATTGAATATTATTTTTTTTGTTGTTTTATATTCTTTCAAGCTGGTTGAATCAAACCTTACAATTTCAGATGATTTTACCCAACCAATATATTGATTGGGGGTTTGTATTAAATACCAACCATCTTCCTTTTTTAATAATTTAACCGGCTTTCCCAATAATACCTGGTTTACTAATTCAGCACTATGACAAGCTTCGTCCCTAATATTACAGACTGAATTGTTAACCAGGGCCATGCTGTTTGTTTTCTTTTCCGGCAATAGGTTCACAGTGAGATCTATATCAGGGTACTTACTGCTTAATGTCTTTAATAAATCAGCTTTAGCTTTCTCATTATCAACTTCAGCAGTAATTGTTACTTTATTTTCATTATCTTCTATCAAAATATTCCATAATGCAATCCTTGTATCCGGGGCATAAATATTTTTTAACGAGTCAATGTCGTTATTTATACCTGATAGCGAAGAGTCGCTATTTTGTATTGTACATGAAACAAAAAAGCTTAATATAAAGAGATAAAATAATTTGTTTTTGATAAACATAATTTTATATTGAGAAATTAACTATTAATCTAACACCGAAGATTAAAGAAAAAAATAAGTTTAAAACTTAATTCGTATTGTTATCGTTTTTTTCTTTTTCAAATAACTCATCTGAATATACTGCTGCCGGTTTGTTTCGCAGATTATATTGCGAAACCATTATTTCTCCATAAGCTCCCGTGCTTCTTATTGCCAATAAGTCTGCCCTTTTTGTCTCCGGTAGTATAACATTATCATCAAAACTATCCGATGATTCACAAACAGGCCCTACTACATCATATTTAAAGTTCTTTAATTGAGCTTTTTGTTTAGAAATATTTTCAATTTTATGCTGAGAGCCGTAAAGGGCCGGACGAATCAAATCGGTCATCCCTGCATCTAAAATCGCGAACTGTTTATTTATTCCTTTTTTTACATACAGGACACGGGAAATCAAGCTTCCAATTTGCCCAACAATTGAGCGTCCAAGTTCAAAATGAATTTGTTGATTTTTTCGTATTTTCAAATGTTGATTAATCGTATCGAAAAAATGTTCAAAATCAGGAATTAGTCCTGAATCAGGATTTTCATAATTTATCCCTAAACCACCACCCAAATTAATATGTTTTAACTCAATTCCATGTTTTTCATATAAATCATGTTGAATTGAATTTACCCGATCACAGAGTTGTACATAAGGGTCTAATTTAGTTATTTGGGATCCAATATGAAAGTGCAAACCAATTAATTTAATATTAGTTAACTGATTTGTTTTGGCAATTACGTCATCGATAAATGCAAGTGGTATACCAAATTTGTTTTCGTTTAACCCTGTTGTCAGGTAATCATGCGTAACTGCATCAATATCAGGATTTATACGAAGTGATACTGAAACTGTTTTTTGTTTTTTGATCGCCAATTCATTGATAATTTCTATTTCTTCCATGGATTCACAATTAAAACCAAAAATTGAATGATCTATGGAATAATTTATTTCTGCATCACTTTTACCAACTCCTGCAAAAACAATTTTTTCAGCTGGAAAGCCTAATTCTACCGCTTTTTGGACTTCATTTCCACTTACACAATCAGCTCCAAAACCATATTCCAGAATTGTTTCAAGAATACGGTCATTGGCATTAGCTTTTAATGCATAATGAACGAGATAATTAAATTTTTCAGCAGCTTGTTTTAATGTGGTTAAGGTTTCATGAAACAAGTCCATGTCGTAATAATAAAATGGGGTTTCTAATTGTGAAAAATGTTGCAGTAATTCTTTATTAAACATATTTGAACCCATTTCTATAGTTTTTCATTTATAAATAATTCAGATATTAGAGTAATTTATTCTCAAACTTATTAAGATCGTGTTTTAAATCAAAATTTTTGTTAAATTTGTACGAAATACAAACAAAATGTTAAATATTTAACAAATGATTACTGTTGGAGAAATTGCGAAACAATTAATCAGAAAAACACCTTTTTTGGAAGAAGCTATAGCGGATGACTTGATCAATATTTCGTCTTTGGCAAGAAAACTAAAACCACTGATAGAACTATCTTTACATAAAGATGTACAGGAAGGTGCAATCATAATGGCAATAAAAAGAATGACACCAGATTATCATTATAAAGTCAATATTGGACTACAACAATTTGTAAATAATCTAGGGGATTTTATTGTTCAGTCGGGTTTAATGCACTATACATTCGAAAATTCTAACACACTTGCTTTGCGCCAGCGAGATTTAATTACACAAATCGCGGGTGATCAAATTTACTATTCAGCTTCACGTGGAATTTTTGAAACAACTGTTGTTGTAAGTAATTCGACAACTGAACTTGTGGAAGAGATTTTTGCAAATGAAAAATTAATTTTTCAAAAATACAGCTTGTCATCTGTTACACTACGTTTGTCGCTAAACAGAACAGAAACAACTGGGTTCTATTATTATATTTTAAAGGAATTAGCTTTGGAGAAGATTAATATTGAAGAGCTTATTTCAACTACGAATGAGTTCACTATTTTAGTCAGTGATAAAGATATTGATCGGGCATTTTCGGTATTGATGAGATTGAAAAAGACCTAAAGCTATGAAATAACAGTTTGTTGATTTTGTTAATTTATCATTCTATTTTATCCACAATACTTTATACAACAGCCATTTTTCATCATCCAAATATTTTTACTATACAGTACAAATTTCCCCTTCCTTTACATTAAACATTTTTGTTTTAGGGTTATTTCTTTGTTTTAAATAGTAGGTATAAAGTTCACTAAAAGCAGTGCGTTCTTTTACAACCTGGTCAAATTGCCCTGTTAGGCCTAAAACAAGATCAGATATTTCACGAACAGCATGATTACCCCCAGATTGTCCCGTAATATAGTCGCAGAGTTTATTTTCAATAGCATATTGCTTAAATAGGGGCGAGGCATCCCTTTTAACCATAAACTTTAGTCCGCATTTTGATGCAATAGGAAAGTCCAGCACATCGTCAAAACAAAAAGCAACTTCTTCTTCTTTAAAGTGGAATGATTTTAACAAATGTTCAAGTGCAATGGCTTTATTGGCAATTTTAAAATAAATATGATGAAAATGCTCCCTTTGAGCTAATTTTATGGCTGACTGATTGTTTTCACCAGTGATTATGGCCATAATTGGCAATTTTTGATCATTTCCAAGCCAATATCCAAAACGGAGCAAGTTAGTACCCATTGAATCAGCTTCAGTGTATGTGCTTGAAATCCCTTCGCCTTTGGTTCCCGGGTTAAAAACTCCATCCCAATCAAAAATAAAAGCTTTAATTCCTTTTAACTTTTCCTGAATAAAAGAAGGAGGAGAAATAAATTCCCCTCCCTGCTTTTCAAATAGATTTGCTATTTCTTTTAACATTATTTTAGTAATTAGTCATTAGTCATTAGTCATTTCGCTTCGCTGTCATTGATTGTCATTGATTGTCATTGATTGTCATTGATTGTCATTGATTGTTTTATTACTAATGACTTAATGACCAATTACCAATTACCAATGACGAGTTACTAATTTATAAATCCTGAATATCCAACAAACCAACAGGTTTTCCTTTTTCGGTCACCAAAATATTGTCAACTTTATGGGACTTAAATAATTCATTGGCTTTAAATAATAGTTCATCACTTTCAATTGAAATTGGTGTATTATAAGTTAAGTCAGACATTTTTTTGTTTAACACATCACGCCCCTCGCTTTGAAGTACCCTTCTTAAATCACCATCAGTAAATACTCCTTTTGCTTCATCAACTCCATTGGTTACAATAACACAACCAAATCCATATTCTGACATCTGAACAATGGCATCTTGCAAGATAGTATCAGACTTTACAAGCGGATTAGTTTTGCTCATTGAATCTTTAACTTTTACAGTCATTAAACGGGTATGTTCATAGAACTGCTCAGTTCCAAGCTTTGTAAAATTATTTTCAGACATTTGCCTCAAAATTTTATATGGGACGGTAATATTATGTACACCAATATTAATTGCATTACGTACATGCTCAATATTACGAACAGATGAGAACATTATTTTAGTATCATATCCATAATAATTTACCGCATCAACACATTGCTCTACCAAAGATAATGCATCATGTCCCTGGTCTTGAAGCCTACCAACAAGTGGGCAAACATAATTAGCACCAGCGTGCATAGCCATATAAGCTTGCTGTAATGTGTACACCAGGTGAACATTCACCATAATATCTTCATTACGTAGCATTTTACACGCCTTCACTCCTTCAAGAGAAATGGGTATTTTGAAAACTGATGTCTTGGGGTCTAAGCCCATTTTAATTTGTCGATGCGCCTCGGCATAAATTTCTTCAGCAGTATGACCTAATGCTTCAACCTGTAATACAGGCACAATTTCAGCTAGTTTTAAGATTAAACTGTCTGTATCAGTAACACCATGACGGTGCATAAAAGTGGGTGTGGTAGTTAAACCATCTAAAAAGCCTAATTTAAATGCTTTTTCAATTTCATTATAATCGGCACTGTCTAAATATAATTCCATTTTTATTTATTTTCTATATTTAACTTCTAATTCGTGAAATTCTATAACTGGTTTTAAAAATTCTTCTAAATCAACTGCACAAAGTTGACTGGCTGCATCACATAACGCTTTTTCAGGTTCAGGGTGTGCTTCAATAAAAATACCATCGACCCCTGAAGCCACTCCGGCACGTGAAAGCACAGGTAGATATTCCCTTGCACCACCACTTGGGTCAGCACTTGGAATACCATATTTTCGGATAGAATGGGTTACATCAAAAACTACAGGGTAACCTGTTTTGCCCATTTCATAAAAGCTGCGAGGATCAACAATTAAATCGTTGTAGCCGAAAGTATAACCCCTTTCTGTCAGGATTATTTGATCATTTCCCGCTTCAACAGCCTTTTGGGCTGGTTTTGCCATATTTTCAGGTGCAAGGAACTGGCCATGCTTAATATTGACTACTTTTCCCGTTTTAGCAGTTTCGGTAACGATTGATGTTTGCATACAAAGATAAGCAGGAATCTGGATTACATCAAGAACTTCTGCAGCCGGCTTCGCCTGTGTATAATCATGAATATCTGATAATACCGGAAAACCAAACTGTTCTTTCACTTTTTGCAGGATTTTTAATCCTTCATCTAAACCCGGGCCATGATAGAACTCTAAAGCGCTGCGGTTATCTTTTGTAAATGATGATTTATAAATTACCGGGATTTTTAGTTTTTCTGAAACATTTTTTATGTATTCAGCGGTTTTCATCATTATTGATTCATCTTCAATTACGCAAGGGCCTGAAATCAGGAATAACTGATCAGCCCCGCATTGAATATCTCCTACTTTTACAATTTTTTTTGACATATATGATTGTTATTACTTTATATTTTCTAATTGTCCAATAAAACATTCAAAACCTACATTATATTTGGCAAACTTAACTATGATTTTTTTATTTTTAAACTCTCTTGCCAATTTTTTATAAGTTGTTCTACTTTGAAAATTATTTTTGTCATTCGGATTAATAGTTTTTATGTCTTTTTTTGCTAAACTTATGTTTAAACGTTTAATACAATTATTTACACTGTTTTTATTATGCTTTGAATCTACAATAGGCACAATCCAACATTCCATAGAAAGTATCCCGATTGAAAATAAAAATCTATCTGAATATTTATTCCAAACCTCTTTTGGTATAAATGATTGAAGTTTATTAATTACATTTTTGCATAGTTCTTCATTTTCAATTTGCTTTCCCTTTTTTAGATGAGGAACATCAAAACCTTTTTCTTGTGAAATATCTGCATCTATTTGAATTACAACAAAATCATTATAATTGAATAAATCTTCAACATCATTGCTTTTACATACGTTCAAAACATTCACCCAACTACCAAAATTTGTTTGCTTATCAGTTTCATCAACAGGTGGTTGTACAGGTGTAAATCTGAATTCAGTATCTTTAAAGTAATTTTCAATTATAGGTTTAATGATAAATTGATCAGTAACACCTTCAGTAATTAAAGCAATTTTTACCATAATTAAAAATTATCAGGAATACCACCTATATATCCTTTTGTCCACAATTCAGAAAGTTTTAAGCCTGATTGTGGTTTGTTCTTTATTCTTTCAACATAAGTCTTACCATCGTTATTTCTATATGAGATGAACAGGCGTTGATTATCATCATTCAAATTTATTCCATCAAGTATTGCAGGGTTATGAGTTGTAATTATTACCTGTTTTTTGTATTTTTTTACCAGAATATTAAGTGTTTTTATTAATTCTGTACATAATTTCGGGTTAAAGCCTGTTTCAATATTATCAATAGCAAAAAAGGAAGGTGTATTTTCACTTGTAAATAAAACAAGATAGAAAAGTAAATATAAAAAACCTTCGTTAGAGCTTTGTTGATCGAAAAAATTTAATTCTTTACTTAAATAGCGGTCTTTAATTGCAATTTTATATTCATTTGACATTAACCCGTTGGGGATATCAAAATCATCAAACCAATCTAATAAATGTAAATATTCTTTAATATCAGTAATTTGTCGCGTCTTTCTTTTATTGCTTATAATTTGTTTTAACATATAAAACAAACCTTCGCCTTTTACACCGAGGGGGGTTATTTGTGCCTGTGCTTCGAATTTTTTAAGATATGATAATTCTGGTGTATAAATAAGAAAATCCGAAATTCCTTTTGAAGATGCCATTTGTCTTTGATAAGATTTTACATATTCAAGACTAATTTCTCGGGGACTCTCTTTAAGTAAATCCTCTATAATTTTATTAAATTGTAAACCTTTTGAATCAACATCTATCCATTTTCTATTGTCTTTTTCGTCATTAATTAAACTATATGAAAAATCATCGTTATCGTGTGAAAATTTTAATTTAATTTGTTTTTCTGTTGAGCCAGGAAAAGCATTTCTCATAAATTCAGGTGAGGTAACCCTAAGCCTGTTTCCAATGAATTCATAATCTAATTTATTTGCACTTGCTGCTGCACCCATAACAATTGCTTCAAGAATATTAGTTTTACCTGAACCATTGGCTCCTATAATTACATTAATTCTTCCTAAATCCAATATAAGATTCTCTATTGATTTAAAATTTTCTATTTGAATCTTATTTATCATAATATAATATTTGCTTGCATACACCTCTCAATTACATAATTAGCAAATGTCTTTAAAGTCAAATTTCTAATTAAAGTCTATTTCTTCAAAAACTTACCAAAGCCTGTTCCGCCTTAGCGGGATCTTAAAAACTTTGCAAGTTTAATTACCAATTACTAATAATCCAATTACTAAAATTTTACATCCTGTAAAACAAATCTTTAATCATATCAATCGTTACTTTTTCTTTCCAGTTTTCACCGATGGCATGATCCCACATATGGCTTAAAGCATAAGAAATTTCAGCCATTTTTGTAACTTGCTCATCAGTCCAGTCCTTTGCCATGTTTTTTGGTAAATCAATATTATGTTTCTTCACCATAGCCCTGAAATCTTCTACAGCATCCGGGTAATAATCTTCCAAAACATTAAAAGCAATACAATTTCCAATTCCATGACGTGTCCCTAACACATAGGAAAGTCCATAAGATAGTGCATGACAAACACCAACTTCAGAATAACTAAGGCTTAAACCGCCAAATAGAGAAGCAACCATTAGTTTTTCAGCATTTTCGGTTGTTTGCCCACTATTTTCACCTAAAAACACATCTTTACACAAGTCAATGGCCTGATCGCCATAGGCTTTGCTAAATGTATTGTATAATCGGCCACTTGCTGATTCAATGCAATGAATATAAGTATCCATACCCGTATAAAACCAATGATTAGTAGGTACTGTTGCTGTTAAGTCCGAATCAAGTATTAATTGATTAAAAGGTGTCCACTCACATTTTATTCCCAATTTTTTTTCAGGTCCTGTTAATACGGCAGTAGTGGAGCATTCAGCACCTGTACCTGAAATTGTAGGAATCCCAACATGATAAACACCCGGATTTTTAACCAGGTTAAGCCCCTGATATTTAGTAGAAGAACCTTGATTCCTAACCATTACCGACAATGCTTTTGCAATATCCATAATACTGCCACCACCAATACCAACAATACCTGAAGGTAATCCCTTTGCTGCCAGGATTTCATCTCGTAAATGATCAATCTGTCCTGTTTTTGGTTCATCATGGCTGGCATCTATAAAGAAAACCATATCCTCTTCATATGCAGGTAGCTTATGAGAAAGCTCTTTACCATCAAAAAAATCATCAACAACAAATACAAAATATTTATTATTTTCAATCCTTTTTGGTTTTAAAATATCTTCAAGCTGGCTGAAACTTCCTGCTCCAAAAACAATTTTATCAATATTTTTGATGTTTTTATACACGATGAATGGATTTTAGAATTTTGAACTTAGAATTATGATTTTAGATTGCAAATTTATCTTTTTTTTCGCTTATTTGCTAATTTTGAATATTATTGAAAAAAGGACATTATTAAAAAAACAACGCCCTTTGCAGAATATTACAAAACGGGTAACTACTCAGCCATCAAAAAGTGAAAAAATGCCACAGATTCACAGATTTTTAAAACAAACTTTGCTTGTTTTTCTGTAAAAAATCAATGAAATTGATTTTTTTTAATCTGAGAACGGCTTTAGCCCTCACGCAAGTAATTTGTGGCATATATTTGTTTATTAAACCTTTAAGATGACTGGATACTTACCAAAATTGGAATTTTTAATAATCAATGACCAATTACTTAAAAGCAAAAATATTTAATAACTTATTTGCTGTTTTTTGTAATGTCCTTTGCAAGAATAAATTATAAGATTATTATCATTAATTTTATATACTAATCTGTGTTCAATCGTAATTCTACGTGACCATAAACCAGTCATTTCATGTTTAAGTGCTTCAGGTTTACCTGTCCCTTCAAATGGAGTTCTAACAATTTCCTTTATTAGTTATTTATCTTCGTGAAAATCTTTTTGTCAGCTACTCCCCATTCAGTATATTCAACTATTCTTTTTGGATTTTTTTAGCAGAGATGTATTAATTTCGGAAATATCATTTAATTTAATTACAGTTTCCATATGCTTTGTTTTCTACAAAGTTATAACTATTTTGTTATAATTCAAAGTATTAGCCTTTGCTCAAAACCCTTTTAATAACATTCATCATTTCATCGGCTTGTTTATCCATTTCTTCTTCAGTCCATGTAGCACGTATACCTAGTGAAATTAAACGGCCAATAACTTCTTGCGATTTTGGTAATTCCATTTTCTTATAATCCTGCGGTGCACCAAAATGATGAATGGCCAAAGGTGCTGCTGATTTAAGGTTTATAAGATGATCCCACTGATTTACAAAGTGATACATGTTGGTAAACCAATAATTACATCCATCAATATCATGTACACCAAATTCTTTCATTACTTTTTTTGCTATTGCTGTTGTAGGTAAAAAGAAGTTAAGGAATGTCCCGGAATCCCCATCAGGATCTGGCATTGGGCGAAAACTAATTTCAGGTATTTGAGAAAGTTTTTCTTTCATATATGCTTTGTTTGCCCTGTTTGCATCCCTGATTTTTTCAATCCTGCGCATTTGAGCAAGTCCAACTGCTGCATGAAGCTCACTAATACGGTAGTTAAAACCAATAACAGGATGTTTTTCCATACCACGGTTTAAACCAATATGGTCATGACCATGATCGCTATAGCTATCAGCAAGTTTATAGGCTTTTTCATCATTCGTAATGAACAAGCCGCCCTCTGCAGCAGTAGTTATTTTAAAGAAATCAAAAGAAAAAGCACCTGTTTTACCAAATAAACCTACTGATTTTCCTTTATAAAAAGCACCAAGAGCCTGTCCGCCATCTTCAACAAGTGTTAGCTTATGTTTTTCGATAACCGGCATAATGGCATCCATATCTGCTGCTGCACCAACCATATGTACCAATAAAACTGCTTTTGTCTTTTTCGTAATTGCTTTTTCAATTCCTTCAGCACTTAAGCAAAGATTTTCATCAATTTCGGCAAATACAGGCAAGCCACCTGCCAGAAGAACAGCCTCAATTGGTGCAATATAAGTGAACGGAGGTACAATTACTTCATCGCCATGCCCAATTCCTGCGGCAGCCAATGCAGCTGCAACAGCTGTTGAGCCACTTGATACCGCATGTGCATAATTAGCCCCGGTAAAAATTTCCACTTCTTCTTCCAGTTCACGGGCTTTCCAATGCCCTTGTCTCATTTCTTCATGATTATAACGAAAAAGTGCCCCTGTTTCCAGAACGTCCATCACTTCTTTACGTTCCTCGGCACCAAATAATTCCATTCCCGGCATAATGTATATTTTTAAATGTTAATAACTTTAGATATTTCAATTTATGATGTTACTCTGTGTTTTTATTATTTTAACTTTTTTATGGTATTTGTGATTATCAATTCAGAACCCTCCATTTTTGATTCAAAAGTGTATTCATTATTATAAGTTGATATTATTTTTACAAATAATAATTTATTTTTATAAAGATTTTTATAACGTTCAGGCCCCTCAATTATTTGTAAGCTATATTCGCAATCATTTATCCAACTTATCTTAAATTTTGAGACCTCTCCTGTACTCAATATTTTTTCAGTTTGTATTGAGTCATTTCGTTCAATAATCGCTTCGAATTTCAGTTCATTGTCAATTAACTGAAATTTACCTGTTTTAAAATCTGTACAATTATTCTGAGAAACACAACTACTTAAAAATAAATAAGAAATTATTATAGTTGTTTTTTTAAGGAACATAATATTCGTTTTATTTAATTAATCTATTTTAACATGTCCCCAATTTTCACCTCTTTTTATTCTTGTAACTTGCATTTCACTGATACAGAACAATTTTGCTATCATAGATTGAACCACTCCTCTTTGTAACATTGATTTTAACAGCCTTATATCCGACTCTTTTAATTTGCTATTTCTCATAGGTTTTTTGAATTGGTTCCCATTAGATAATTGTTTGGCAAATTCACGATGCTTTTCAACTAATGATTCTTTTGTATGCCACTCTAAATTTGAAACATGATTATTTTTTAAATTCCTGTCCAAATGTGTAACATAGGTATGCTTATCAGTAGATTTTGGGATCCAGACCTCAGCTACTAATTTATGTACATAAAATTTATGTTGACGCTTATCAATATGTAACTGAACTAATTTAAACCCTTTAATCTCAAAGCTTTTTAATATTTTTCCTTCTTTTTTATTATAGGCAAATGATTTTACTCGTCCATAATTACTTACCTCATAGCGTTTATTGCTATTTGGAACTTCACGCCAAATTTCATTCTCAATCTTCTTAAGTTTACGCTGTTTTGTAATCATAATTAAACAAATGTACTAATCTTTTTATAATTTTACTTTTACTCCTAATGGAAAAAATGTAAAAGCATAAAAATTATTAAAATGGTCAATATCCATAGTCGAAAGATAAACCCTGTTAAACGGAGCTAAAACAATCAAGGGTGAAGATTCAAAATAAATCCTTTTAGTAATCCTGATGTTTAATGTCAAACTTAGGTTAATTGTCGCCCCAAAATTATCACTTTCTCCCCAATTTACATGAACAGCACCAACTCCCAATCCAGCAGTCCAAAATAGACCATCTTTAATCAAATTTAGTTTATAATAACCATTCAAGTTTAACAAACTCAAGTTAGTTGAAAGGTCATAAAGCTGATCAGTAAGAAAGAACCCAAAATGTCGTGAATGTTCATATGAAATTCCATATTGCCAATTTTTCTTTATGTCCTTTTGATACTCAAAAAATGTCCTAATTCCCAGAGAATTATACCCATCAACAATAAATCCGGTCTGAAAAGTTAAATAATCCGATTTTCGGGTATTCTCATCTATTTGTGAATATCCGTTGATATTAACAAACCCTATCATTATAATTATCAGATATACTATTTTCATGTCAGTTTATTTGTGTTATTTATTCAATTATTAATTCCTTAATTTACGCATTTTATTATTCTTTCATTCCCAAATCTACAAATTTCCACATTTTCTAATCTTCACATTTTCAATTTTTTAATGCAAATACACCATTGTTGCCCCAAAACCGTATTCTTTGAAGGATGCATCCTGATAGCGGTATTTTTTATATTTACGGTCTAATTCCTTTCGCACTTCTGTTTTTAACGTACCATTACCCAGGCCATGAATAAAAACAACCTTTTGTACCTTTTCCTTTATAGCATTTCCCATCTCCTCATCAAAATGCTTCATTTGTACACCTAACATTTCTGTGTTTGACATTCCTTTTGTGTCATCTAATAATTCGTGTATATGTAAATCTATTTCCCTGATTTCTTTTCTTTTTGAAGATTGAAATTTTCGTGGCCTGTTTCCTCTTTTGCTTTCATGCTCTTTTTCCTGAATTGCTTTTTTTATTTCTTTATCACTTATTTCCGGCATCACTTGTTCTTTCTTTGATTCATCAAGAATGGTAATCAAATAGGCATTTTCATGGAAGAAATCGTTTTCTGTAAAACTACTTTGTTTAAAAAACTTAACAGGATTTAATTTCAATTCTTTTGAAATATTTGGCTTCACTTCATGAGGACTGTTTTTATAAAACATACACTGTACAGCCAATGAGTCCATATCATTTAATAACTCTTTTTTTATTTTTTTTAATGAGAGTTTACTATTTGCTTCCAGTTTTCCCGGATGGCTAACATGAAAAGCCCCAAACTTGATCATTACATTATAAAATGCATGATAGTTACTATCATTTATAATATATAATTCTAAATCACTTTCTACTGTATTTTTTTGATTTTCAGGAACAAAAGCAAGGTAAGTATATATACTATCATCTTCTTTCTGAAAGTCATCTTTAGGCTCAGCTACCTTTTCCATTACACTGGTTTTTTTATGATATGCTATATCATCATCTGTCATTTTAGGAGCATTATAATCACCTGTTTGCACAGGTATTAATTCACGTATTGAAACAGGTATCTCAAAATCATCATCATTGAGTACTGCTACTGTATCTTTATCAATATATTTTACTATTGTACCACCGCCTACATCATTTAGAAATCGTACTTTATCACCTATATTATATCTCAT
>JBDLJL010000107.1:0-18726 GCA_039714415.1 Bacteroidota bacterium | reverse complement strand
TTTAGTGCCAGAATATAGGCCTCAGGGTCAGGTTTATGATTATTAACATCCTCATGGCTTATCACAATATCAAAAATTTCTGACATTTGTAACTGAATTAGGATCTGTTTAACCATCCATATAGAAGCAGAGCTTACCAGTCCAATTTTCTTATTTTTTGCAACTAATTTCTCAATCAATTTTTTTACATTTGGATTAGGTTTTAATTCTTTACGGATTAATTCCTCATAGATTTTTCTGAATTCAGTATTGAAATCATCAATGTTTGGTTTTATTTGTGCATGTGTGAAAAAGTGGTTCGTTACGTTTGTCCAGCTTTCTCCCATAACATCTTTATAAATACCGGGCTTAACTTTTTTGCCAAAACAGCCACAAGTTTCTGACAGGGCCAATGCTTTTAATGGTTCAGAATTAACCAGCGTTCCATCCATATCAAAAAGGTAGGCTGTGTAGTTTTTCATATGCAAATTATAAGTTTCAATAACAGTGTAATCGTATTTATCATTAAACATTCAATATTCAATGTTCAATGTTCATTGCCCGTACATATTTGCCTGCTTTTACTTGTTTATTGAGTGTTGTTTATTGAATATTGTCTGTTAGATATTTTAAATTTAAGACAAACTTCAATATTTAAAATGTATAACCAGCTTTTTATTATTCTTTTGGTTTAGAAATAACACCCAGATATCGCCCCATCCAATATGGCAATAAGTACAAATCACCACTGTTTTCATACCTTCCATCACCATTACGGTCTAATTCAAAACAATTTGTATTATGCTTAAACATTGGCCTTTCATCAGGTGGCAGAACTTTTTTTGTTGTTTGCTCCCTGAAATTATTGGGTATTAACTCAATATCCTTACGATGACTGTTCGTTATTGTCCAGTTAATCATATCCAGCGGGTATTCTTTTAAAAACCAGATGGATTCATCCATATCAAACTCATCTGCACCGGTCATTGCATAGCAAAAGTTCCATAAACCGTCTTTTTCAGGCCTTTCGATATTCCAATGATCTTTTATTGCAGCTTTGTATTTTTGTTTTAAATCATTATTAAACGCATAAGGATATAAATACCAATAACTAAGGAAATACATTTCATCATCGGAATGATTCCATGATTCGGATAAATCTTTGCTTAGTTCATCACCTTCCGCAACACCAATTTCTGACATTGGGCGCATCAGGTTTTCAAGGTAGCCGTATTTATCCATTAACTCAAAAGCCTTTATTTTATACTTTTCTTTTCCGGTAAAATGATAAGCTGTTTGTAAAAAAGCAATAATATTTGATGAGTTTAGTTTCCGGTCCCCAACACTTTTATCAAAACCATTAACATAATCAGGGTTCCATTTACCCCATTGGGTTGGTTTGCCATCATAATCAACAAAATATAAATCATTTTCAACAATATGATTTGTCATTATATCAATTAAATTAATTGCCCGTTCCCTTATGTTTTCATCTTCAATTATTTCTGCAACTAAAGAAAATGCATAAAAGTGCCCAATAGCCTCGTCGCTACTTGTTGTGCCTTTCCATTCCCAAAGTTTATCTTTTGTTTTATGCCAGTTTTCCTGACCATTCTTGACATAACCGGTCCGTTCGTAGGAACGTGATGGAAAACCTTCAATTCCGTTAATATCGTGCAAACGTTCCATAGCTTCAAATGCTTCGATGCTATTTTGCAGGGCATCTTTTGATTTAGTAACTGCATATCGGTATAACTGACTTGCAAGATACATTGATGTCCAAAGTCCGTCATTGTCAGAATCGACCATAGTCCCTGAACTTAAATCACCCGGAGTATCCATACTGTATGTATCGCAATTAAAACCATTTCTAATATGCCTTTTTCGCACTTGTTTTTCGTAAACCATTGCTTTATCATGCAGGGTCATTAAATTAAACTTTATTGTAGCCAAACCTGTTGATGTAAGGATAAGAACTGAATTACCTGTTCCTTTTGAAATATCTTTAACTTCGTTATCCGGTAACCAGCGGCGTGATGCATAATAGTTAAACTCACCATTATTTTTTAATACAAAGGCACCGTTTTGTGAACCAAACCATAACTGTCCTTCAATTTCGGTAACACTAGTTAGTTGGTTGCAAGGTAGCTTTTGATTTATTTTGGTTATTTTATTTTCGCCTTTATCATAAATATTGTACCCGTTTGAACTAATAATTATTAATTCGCTTTTGTTTTTTAATTGTTCAAAACCGGTATAATTATGTCCTTTAAGTTTTTGCTCTATTTTTTTTGTTGAAGAATTAAAAAAGTTCAGATTGTTCTCAGTTAAAACCCAAAACCCATTCTTATTTTCATCGAACTGAATATCAACAAGCTTATTCCCTTTTGTGAATTTATGTTTCCATAAACTTCCTGCTTGATTCACAAACTCCAACCCGGTTTTTGAACCAATCAAGAACTTAAAATCATTACCTCCGGCAAGGCAAAAAGCGTTTTGTAGTTTATATTTTATATAAATTTTACCTGACCAGGCATTGCTCAAAATAGCTTGGTCAGTCAAATAAACAAACTCATTCCGGTACAACCCTATATCCAAAATATTCAGATCAACCAAAGGTCTGTACGACCGTTCAGTAACCAGGGTTGTATTATTTGGTTTTAATAAACCTTTTGAAGACAATATCTGAATTATTTCATTGCGATCAACAAGCACTTTTTGCAAATCAGTTTGCATGGATTTATCTGCAAAAATATATTCACTTTTATCCTGCCAGAATGGTGTATCCTGATAAACAGCTTGTTGAGCCTGGCTGTTTAGGATGATTAAGATTCCTACTATTAGTAGTAATAGTTGTTTCTTCATTTTGTATATATTAAAAGTTTATATCCCGAATTTAGAGATTTTTATTATGCTACACAAAGTAATATTAATCGCTTAAGTTTTTCTTCCTGAAACTTATTAAAAACACATTAAAAATTAACCAAATATCATTCATTTTTGATATTAAATTTTATCAGGGTTAATAATTGCTATATTTGACTCAATTGTTAAATAAAAATCTTCATTATGAAAAATTATCAAAATATTAAAATCATATTATTATTGCTTTTTATAACAGTATCATACACCAAAATAATTGCTCAGGAAAAGATTATTGGTCCATATTTGCAGCAAATGTCTAATCGGGAGGTTACTGTCTGTTGGTCTACTTATGAGGGGGTAACACTTGTTGCCAATTCTGATAGTGTTGTTCAGAAAGTAAGTCAATATCGTCAGCATAAATCAATAATTACCAGCTTGAGGCCAAATACCACATACTCTTATGATGTATTGAATGATGGGACATCTAAAGGAAAGGGTAGCTTTACCACATTTCATAAAAATACGAAACCATTTCATTTTGCTGTATTAGGCGATACCCGTACACGGCATGAAGTTCATCAGAAAATTGTTGATAGAATAATTGATGAAAAACCGTCATTGGTTGTTAATACAGGTGATTTAGTAGGTAATGGAAACAATATGGAAGACTGGGAGCATTTTTTTAGGGTTAACGATAAGTTAATCAGGAACATACCTTATTATACAGTTATAGGGAATCATGAGCGTGATTCAGAGAATTACTATGACTTTTTTTCCATGCCGGGAAATGAAAGTTATTATTTCTTTTCGGTTGGCGATGCATTATTTATCATATTGGATATGGAAGGCCCGCACTACAATACTCCTTCATACCTGATTAATAGAAAAAGCAAGGAGGCATTTTGGACAAATACTAACAAGGTATATTTTGAAGAGGAAAAAAAATGGCTTGAAAATATTTTAACATTGAATAATGATGCCGGTTATATTTTTGTTTTTTTTCACCCTACATATTACAGTATCCATAGAAGCAGGGTTAAAGAGGCAGAACAAAGAAGAAAGTATTGGGGCGATATCTTTGAACGTTACAAGGTAACTGCTGTATTAAATGGCCACGATCATTATTATCATCATGCAGAACATGGCGGGACACACTATATTGTAACCGCAGGTGGTGGTGCACCCTTATATAATACAAATGCCATTCAGCCCGAAACCGTGAAATATAAAAAAATAGAGCATTTCATGCGAATAGATGTAGGAAAAAAGCAAGCCATTATGAAAGCTATTGATATTAATGGTGAACTTATTGAGGAAATTAATGTAAACAGGAGAAATAGTTCAAATTAGTGTTTGTCTATAAAGTCCGATTTACTCATGTTTTTGATATTATTTAATGGTATTCGTGAGCTAAAGGTTCTTCGTTACGCTAGTTATGAAAACAGTCATCCCGATCATGCTTTTTGTTGGTTTTTATTATAAAAACCTTACAAAAGCTATATCGGGACTCCTTGGTTTTCATCACTTCGCAAGCCTCGAACTCGAACTTTCTAGCTCAAACACTGACATTATGGACAGACCTATGATTTTAAAGCTTGAGGGCAAATGCAAAGATTCAACATTAAAACTTTTACTTTATACATGCACGTCTGTATATATGTTAATAATCTATTATCTTGGGTTAAAATATACCAAGGAATTTACATATTAGATGTGGAAATTTGATGCTAATTATTAACCAGGGAAACAATTCATTTCCCATAAAAAAACTAATGATGATAAAAAAAATGATGAATTTGAAACAAGTTGCTGTTTTAACGCTTATTTTAGCGGGCTTTTCCGTTATTCAGCTACAAGCACAGGCAGTTAGGTACATTGTTGATGAACCTGTTATTAACGGACATGCCGGTTACGCTGTTGCTGCTGATGTAAGTGGTGCATTAGATAAAGTGTTGCTGGTTGTTTCTGGTTTCGATACAAAAAATGAGAGTCGTCCTGAAAATGAACTTGATGAATTAAGTGGGGGGTTACAAGCCAGATACGATGAAATGATTGCTGCTGGTTGGGATATTATGTATTTTGAGTATGTTGACGGCGGAATTGATTTAAAGCATAATGCTGAAAATTTAGCTTTTTTTATCAGGTATCTTGATCAATTTGCACCAGATTATCACCTGGCAATTGTTGGTGGTTCAATGGGGGGTATAGTAACACGTACCATGTTTGTACAGGAAAATAGCGATATGGGGGTTGAAACTTATGTTTCACTTGATTCACCTCATTACGGTGTTACGTTTAGCGATTGGATAGAAAACACAGGACTTGATAATATAATTGAAAGTCAGTTTGACAATGCACCGGCCGGTTTACAAATGTATCATGGTCATCCGGATTATGTAGAGCATTATGGATGGTTAGAAAGCGTGGAAGCAAGCGCTGGGTTTATGGAAAATATTATTGACCCGATGAATACATGTGCTATTGCCTTAAGTAATGGTGAAAGCCAGTGGGAAGTTAACTGGTCAGATTTAGCCGTTCACAATAAATGGTATGGTGTTTCTTCTATAATCGTTGCGGAAGGGCAGACATCTACTTACATGCCTTATCATTCGGTAGTAATGATGGATGATGCTGCGACAAATAAAAAGGTAAGGTGGAACAGGAATTATTATAGTTACAAGAATACCCATACATCATATTTCGATACAAAAATACCGAACCCGGTTGATGAGCATGCGGGACCCGATTATGCTATTATACAAGCAATGGATTTTGTTACAAATGCTTATTCTGCAAAATAATTTAAAAACAATTTAAAAATATAAACATGAAAATATTAAAATTATTATCCCTTATATTAGTGATAAGTATGAGTATAAGCTCATGCCAGTTAAATGAAGATAATGTTGCAGGATTTGATGGCAACAAGTATGAAACTACCTATTTTAAAATGGTTACAACCGGTGATATTGCCATGACCGTTGAAAATACTACAAAAGCTGATTTGCAAGCCGGCGATATGTACTCTGTAGTAGAGCTTAGAAAAGATGGTACTGTATACAACGATGGTGAAAAAAGTGGAAATTGGTCGCAAACTGGTTCACAAATTACCATTTCTGAAATTGGTGGTGTAGTTTTTACCGGTACTATTGAAAACAATACAATTGTACTCCAGTCAGAAAATGATGATGCAAAAATAGAAATGCGTTTTTCAAAACTATAGATTTGGAATAATAAATTTGTTAAAAAATATGCCTGGGATATAATTATTCCGGGCATTTTTTGTCAATGTAAATTTAGACTTTGTAGTTTCTTCCTTTATATTTTAAATTCCAAAATAAATATGTTTATATTTGAAAACTTGCTTTTAATTAATTTGAAACAGTTAAAAAATGAAACATCTTAAAATCGTTATAAGACCTATTGTTCTTATTTTATTCATATCAATAATTTATTCATGTAATAAAGAAAGAGAAGTGGCAGATACAATTATTATAAATTCAAAAATTTGGACCGGCAATCCTGATCATAAATTTGCAGAAGCATTTGCTGTTAAAGGGGATACTATACTGGCTATTGGAAGCGATGAAGAAATTCTTGAGTTAAAAAGTGATAAAACAAAGGTAATTGACCTTGAAGGAAAATTTGTAACACCGGGATTTATTGACAGTCATCTTCATTTCCTTACGGGAGGTTTTAATCTAAGTTCTGTTCAGCTTCGTGATGCATCTACCCCTGAAGAGTTAAAAAAAAGGATTAAAGAATATGCTGAAAGTACAGAAGCCGGAACATGGATTTTGGGTGGTGACTGGGATCACAAAAACTGGGGCGGTGAATTGCCAACAAAAGAGTGGATTGACGAATTTACCCAAAACAACCCTGTTTTTATAAGCCGTTTAGATGGTCACATGGCATTGGCTAATTCTGCCGCAATGAAATTTGCAGGAATAGACAAGAATATAAAGGACGTGGAAGGAGGAAGCATAGGAAGAAACGATAAAGGCAATCTAACCGGAATTTTTAAAGATAATGCCATGCTATTAATCCAGGACAAGATTCCTGCTCCTACAGAAAAACAGACAGACCTGGCCTTGCAGAACGCTATGAATTATGTTGCCTCACATGGTGTAACATCAGCTCATCACATGGTTGGTTATATGGATGCCTTAAAAAGGGCACAACAAAATAATTCGCTCATTACCAGGCTTTATGTTGCCCACCCAATTGAAGAATGGAAAAACCTAAAAGAAAAAATTGAGAAAGAAGGCAATGGTGATAAATGGCTAAAAATTGGTGGATTAAAAGGATTTATTGACGGTTCATTGGGTTCGCACACTGCTGCTTTTAAAGAACCATATACAGATAAACCTACAGAAAAGGGCTTTTTTGTTGAATCGAGGAAAGATATTTACAACTGGGTTAAAAATGCAGATAATGAAGGCTTACAGGTAATGATACACGCTATTGGTGATAGTGCAGTACATTTTCTTTTAGATACTTATGAAAAAGTAGGAAAAGAGAATGGTGAAAAAGACCGCAGGTTTAGGATTGAACATGCCCAGCATTTGTTAAAAGAAGATATTCCACGCTTTGCGGAACTAAATGTAATCCCTAGTATGCAGCCATATCATGCAATTGACGACGGACGTTGGGCAGAAAAAGTAATTGGCAAGGAAAGGGCTAAAACAACTTACGCTTTTAAATCACTTTTTGAAAACAATACTAAAGTTGCTTTTGGAAGCGATTGGTTTGTAGCACCTCCTGTTCCTCTTTTTGGTATATATGCAGCTGTTACAAGAAGAACTTTGGATGATAAAAATCCTGATGGTTGGGTCCCTGAACAAAAAATAAGTGTTGAAAAAGCATTAATTGCTTATACTCGAAATGCAGCTTATGCTTCCTTTGATGAAGATATTAAAGGAACCCTTGAAAAAGGTAAGCTTGCAGATTTTGTCGTTTTGAGCGAAAACTTGTTTGAAATTGCCCCTGAAAAAATCTGGGATGTAAAAGTACTGCAAACTTTTGTCGGTGGGAAAAAAGTCTATGAACTGGAAAAATAGATAAGAAAGAAACTGGTTTTAACCATTTCTCGCAAAGCTGCGAAGACGCAAAGAAGAATCAAATTCAGACATCCTAACTTATCGGAATCTGTATTGTCATATTTTTCTTATTTTCATTAAACCAACTTTTGGTAATTAGTTATTAGTAACTGGTCATTAGATAATTGCACGCAAATAAATGACCAATGACTAATTTCTAATGACTTTATACGACAATATCAATTTACGAACACAAGCCTGTAATGTTCTGAAAATCAGATTATGGGTCAGGAGTTCTGAAATTTTGCCACTTCGCAGAATTTTATATTAGCCTGAATTATGCATAAACTTTAAATATGAGACATATCAATAGCCCCGCCTCCAATGGTCAGGGCGTAATAAAGCATTGATAATTAGTCGATATTAATTCAACACCCAATTTCTCAGTGTGTAAAATTACCAATTACTGTGAGTCATATTAATGGGGATTGGTAAAAATGCGAAAATGTGTATTGTAATTAGCAAGAATGCCTGAAATTACTCCCTCGTCATTTCAAACTCATCAAGAATACCACCGTCACTACCATCACTATTCATTTTTACAGCCTTATATTTAAGGTGTCTCCCATTTATTTCCACAACAATATAATGATATTCATAATATTGCCCTGCATCGGGATCATCATTATCTGTAGTTGCTTTTACTTTTGGTAAGTCCATTTGTTCCCATTCATAATATTTATGATAGTCAAGGTTAGAGCCACCACCACCTACAATTACCCAGGCCGAATTGCTTCCCTTTCCTGTTTTTGGATCGTAAGGCGGATGTGGCAGGCCACGCTCGTAATCATGCGTGTGACCATTAAAGGTAATATCCACACCATTTGCTTCAATTAAAGGGACAATCTCATCCCGTAAATGGGCTTCGCCATCATAATAACCTCCAGACCAACATTCCGAATATGGTGGATGATGAAATAATACAAATGTCCACTGACCATTCTTTTCTGCTCTTTTTAGCGAATTTTTAAACCATTCATATTGTTCACTCCCGGGTGGAATTCGGTTCCCTTTTGGCCCGTTTTCTTTGTTTGCATCTATAAATATAAAATTTGAATTACCATATTTAAAATCAAACCAGTATTCATTACTCCCGGTTGACCCCAATGGATGATTTACCCTTTTTTCATAGGGTGGGACTTTCCTGATATTCCAATAACCACCATACTCATGATTTCCAATGGAAATATAACTCGGAACAGAACCGCCAATATAACGCATAGGGTAAAAATATTCATCCACCCATTCATCTAGTCTGGAACCAGTTGAAACCACATCGCCAACATTTAGAATCAGGTCTGCATTTTCGCGAGCAGCTAATTTGATCACATTTTCAAATACTTTTGGATAGCTACGGCTATCGCCAACGACAATAAATTTAAAAGGTTTATCCTTAGGAATTTTTGTATGAAACTTTTGGATTGGGCTGGCCATATTGCCTGAAATAACACGATAATAATAATCCTTATCTTTTTTTAATCCTGTTAAAGTTATTTCATGCATGGTGGACTCTGCACCGGATGTTGTAATGGTTGACCCCATTTTTTTATCAGTACCATATTCTATTCTTCCACTTGCCGGAAAAACAGTTTCCCACATTATGGTAATCCCATCGTTTTCTACAGTTTGAAGATAAGGTGGTACCATAAAGCATGGATTTTTTCTAAGTTGTTTATTTACACTGTATATCTTGTTGTTTAGCGTATTAATTTTTTGTATTTGATTTTCTGTATTTGTTAAAACTGATTGAATAATTCCTGTTATTTTGTTTAATTCACTTTGGTTTGGGTTTGGATGACGTTTGTAATGGTAGCGGGTTTTGCGAAGAATCTTTAATAATTCTGCATAAGTCTGCTTTGCTCGATATTCTTTTTCAGTAATAAATTTTAAATATCTTAATTCACCGGAACCTTTCTGGTTAATTACTTTTACAGAAAGCTGGAAAGCTTTGCCCGTTATATTTTCGTCATCAATGATCAAAACACCCGGATTGTGGTCAAATTTTAATTTAAGTTCCCCGTTAATCCATATTTCGCCTCGGTCATTGGCATTTACTTCTAATCTTATTTTCTGATTTTTTACAGGAAAACCATTAATTTCATTTGGTAATTCAATTATTCCACGTGACCAGGCATGTTGAAACTCACCTTTCCAGTTCTTATTAATACGGGCTGTTTCCCATTTGGAATCATCAAACTCTTTATCTGATGCCTTATCAGAAGCCATTTTTTTGAATTTTAGTTCTTTTACAAACCAACCGTTTTTTGGTTTGAGTGTAGAAACTCTGAAAAGGGTATTGATAAAATCACCATAACCTTTAGGATATGCATAAAGATCAGATTGGTAAAACTGTGCCCTTGCTCCTCCTTTAATCATTTTAATCCCAATTTTGTGCTTTTCTCCTTTTTGCGCATTTTTAGAGATGACAACCTGGTTATTAACCCTATCTGGCGAGGCTAACTGTTCACCATCCAGATAAACAATTATTTGTGCATCAGCAGCCAGTTCCAGGATAACATCTTTATCTTTAAATTCATCAGGAATTGTAACTTCTTTTACAAACCATTTAATTTTTTCTTTTCCCCACCATTCATAATTCATCATTTCGGTAGGCCATTTTTTTGTTTTTTTTGAAAAAACGGTTTCAATTGAAAGATCGCCCTCATAAATATGCCAGTTGTTTAATTCAATAAGCGGATGAGGTTCCAGGTCTTGTATAAATTTTATATTATCATTAGTTTGAGAAAAGCTATATTGAACTAATAGCATTATGAAGAGTGTAAAAGAAACAAGTTTTGCTGTCATTTTAGATTTATATTAGTTAAACTATTAAATTGGTTTTAAAACAATCGCGTCAGGTTTTAAATTTTTTCTTTTTTGTGATGGAATATTCAATAATATCCGGCTTCGGCTTGTTGTAGAAATCCAACTTACAACGCTATCTCCACATTGAACAAGATTTTACGGTTGGATGCATTCCGTCTTTTTGCCTTGCAAATTTCAAGTTTTTTGATAGGAAAAACCTGTCCTCACCAAGTTTGTTATTTAACAATTTATTAATTCCGGAATCATTTTTCCAGTTTGGCGGCCCAACCCAAACCCATTTTAGACCTGTTAATTTTTCAGCAATTTTTTCAACAAATTTAGTCCTGTATTTTTCTATATTCTTAATTATAACATTCTATCATTTCCGCATTCTCACATTTTCACATCATTATACTTTCTGATTTTCACACAAAAACTTGGCAAGTCTCCACATCTCCACATTTGCAAATTTCCACATTACTTCATTCTATCATTTTTTATCCTAATCAAATCTTTCATTACTGAAAATAATTCTGGTTTTGTACCTTCAATTCCGAATGAGTTATGCAGGTTATAGAATAAGATCAATTTTTTGATACTTGTTGAGCATCAACAACTGCAATAGTTGTCATATCAACAATTTCTCTAACAGAACTTGATAATTGCAATACATGAATAGGTTTTTTTAGTCCCATAACAATAGGTCCAATAGCTTCAGAAGAACCTATTTCCTGCAATACTTTATAAGTTATATTGCCCGAGCTTAAATTTGGGAAAATTAAAGTATTAACATCTTTATCGCCTAACTTTGAAAAAGGGTATCTTTCTATTCGTAAATCTTTGTTTAAGGCAAAATTAGCTTGCATTTCACCATCAATCATTATATCAGGATAATTTTTATGAAGTATTGATATTGCTTTTTTAGCTTTTTTTGAAGAATCGCCCGTTGCAGAACCAAAATTGGAATATGAAAGCATAGCCATAACAGGTTTTACTCCAAATTCTTCAACCTTTTCTTTAGCTAATAAGGAAATATCAACCAAATCATCTTCATTAGGATTCATGTTTATACTGGTATCTGCAAAGAAATATGGCCCTTTTTTTGTTCTAAGCATATACATTCCTGCTATCCTGTTAACATCGTCCCGTTTGCCGACAATTTGAAGAGCCGGTTTTATTACATTAGGATAAGGTGTAGAAATTCCCGAAATCATAGCGTCTGCATCTCCATTCTCAACCATCACTGCTCCAAAATAATCATGATCTAACATTAATCGTTCTGCACCAACCATAGAAATTCCATTTCTGGCACGTTTTTTAAAAAACACCTCTGCATATTTGCTTCGTTTTTCACTAATATCATCACTGATATTATCAATTATTTCTATATCGGAAATATCGATATTATTTTCAGATGCCAGCTTATTAATTCGTTTTACATCACCAATAAAAACAGGTATTGCAACACCTTCGTTTTTAACAATAACAGCAGCTTGTATTATTTTTAAATTATTAGCATCACTAAACACAACTCGTTTTGGATTTGTTTTTGCTTTTGCTGTCATGGCACGCATAATTCTATGGTCAAGCCCCATACGTTCAAGTAATTCTTCTTTATATGCATCCCAGTCTGTTATATGTTTACGTGCAACACCTGAGTCTATTGCAGCTTTTGCTATTGCAGGAGGTACAAATTCAATTAAACGGGGGTCTAATGGTATAGGTACTATATATTCTTTGCCAAAAGACATTTCCTTTTTATTATATGCCTTTTTAACGATGTCAGGTACCGGCTCTTTTGCTAAATTTGCAATTGCATATACGGCAGCCATTTTCATTTCTTCATTTATGGCGGTTGCCCGAACATCTAAAGCACCTCTGAAGATATACGGAAATCCTAATACATTATTAATTTGATTAGGATAATCAGAACGTCCTGTTGCAAAAATTAAATCATCGCGTGTAGCCATAGCCTCTTCATAAGATATTTCCGGCGTTGGATTTGCCATAGCAAACACAATAGGGTTCTTTGCCATTGATTTTAACATTTCAGGTTTTAAAATCCCTCCTGCTGAAAGACCTAAGAAAACATCTGCACCTTTAATTCCCTCTGCTAGTGTTTTTATATTTTTATGGGTTGCAAAATCTTTATTTACAATGCTTAAATCTGTTCTGTCTTTTGTAAGGATACCATTAATGTCAGACATAATAATATTATCAATATTAACACCCAATTGAACATACATTCTTGTACAGGCGCAAGCGGCAGCACCGGCTCCGCTAACAAACAATTTTATATCCTTTATGTCTTTTCCTGCAATTTCTAATGCATTAATTAAGCCTGCACCGGATATTATAGCTGTACCATGCTGGTCATCGTGCATTACAGGTATATCAAGAGCCTTTTTTAATCTATTTTCAATTTCGAAACACTCAGGCGCTTTAATGTCTTCTAAGTTAATACCGCCAAATGTAGGAGCAATAGCTTTTACTGTTTTTATAAAATCATCAACATTTGTTTCATCAACTTCTATATCAAATACATCTATATCCGAAAAAATTTTAAATAATAAGCCTTTACCTTCCATTACAGGTTTTCCTGCAACAGCACCAATATTTCCCAAACCTAAAACTGCTGTTCCGTTTGATATTACAGCTACTAAGTTTCCTTTTGCCGTATATTTGTAGGCATCTTCAGAATTCTTTTCAATTTCTAAGCAAGGTTCTGCAACACCAGGTGTGTATGCCAAAGATAAATCTCTTTGAGTACGATGATGTTTTGTCGGAACAACCTGAATTTTACCAGGCCTTCCTTGTGCGTGATAATCTAACGCATCTTGATTTATTAATTTTGTCATTTTTTTTTGTTTATTATTTATATGATTTGGAATACCAAATAATTTTAGGCTAATTTTTTTATTTCACGCAAAGGTGCTAAGACGTACGGCCGTGCGTCTTTACTTTTTCTCTCTTTCTACTATCCCAAAGTTCTTTATTTGGATACATTCCCATTTCAAGTTCTATAGTTGCACCATTTATTAAATCTTCATGAGTAAACCATGGTTTGTTAAGCAGTTTTCCGTTTAATTTTGCTGATTGAATATATTTATTTTTTTTACTGCAATTATTTGCTTTCATGGTAAATATATTTCCATTTGGCAGATTAATGGCAACTTCTTCAAACACTGGGCTCCCAATTGTATAGATTGGTAAACCAGGTGTAACAGGGTAAAACCCCATTGATGAAAAAACAACAAAAGCTGTCATCCCACCACCATCTTCATCACCGGGGATACCAAAGATATTATCCTGGAACCAGGCATCTAAAAGAAAACGGATTCGTTTTTGTGTTTTCCATGGCTGTCCCGCATAATTATATAAATACGGAATATGAAAACTTGGTTCGTTGCCCATTGAAAATTGCCCAACCAAACCAGTTGCATCAGGGAATTTTGCCCAAAACTGCCATTTTCTTCTACCAAGGTCTTCACGAAATAGTTGGTCTAGGTTTTCAATAAATTTTTCATTACCGCCCATTAATTCAATCAAATCAGGAATGTTATGTTGGACCTGCCATGCATAAGTATATCCATTATTTTCATCATAATAATCACGGCCACCCGGTCCACCATCAAATTTCGGGTCTATATCTATCCAGTTCCCTTCAGAATCTTTTGGCCACATTAGTTTTTTATCAGCATTATATAAGTTACGGTAATTTTTTGATTGTTTATTGAAATAAGTATAATCATCGGTTTTTCCTAAGTCTTTTGCCATTTCGGCCAAAGCCCAATCATCGTAACTGTGGGCCATTGTAATAGCTACACTTTGCCTTTTCTCGAACCAATGTACTTTTTCCACAAATTCTTTTTCTCCATGTTTTAGTGCCGGAAAGTATCCCTTTTCTCTGTAAAAAACATCCAGCTCAGATTTTTCTCCATTCACCCAAGGAATCATTGTTGCCTCCGCAGCATTTTTTTTCATCCCTTCATAGGCTTTTTCAATATCATAATTACGAATTCCTTTTCGGTAAGCATCTAAAAAAACAATTGTTGAATGAAAACCATGCATAGCCGGTTTATCTTTATGAAGAAGGGGGAATTGAGGCATCCAGCCACTTTGCATATACATACGAACATAAGACTGTAACATATCTGCTTCCTGTTCAGGCTTAAGAATCATCCGTAAAGGGTGTTGGGCAAGGTAAGTATCCCAGACCCAGTCATCTACATAAAAATTACGTTTATCATTATGTAGTGTACTATCGTAAGCACTATAATATTTTTCATTTTCACTAATATTAATCATTCGCTCATAAGTACGGTATAACGAAGTGTAAAAGGTTCTCTTTTGTGCTTCTGTTCCACCTTTTACCTGTATCTGGTCAAGTGTTTTTGCCCAAAGTTCTTGTCCCGTATTTTTAAGTTTGTCAAGATCCCATCCTGGAATTTCTTCTGCTAAGTTTTTCTTTGCCTGTTCAATGCTTATATATGAAATTGCATACTTAAATTCAATAATTTGATTATTGTTTTCTTTAAAATCCAACCATGCATTTGGCTGAATACGGGAGGTTTTTTTCCTTTTATTTTGAATAATTTCTTCTTTTAACTTAATTTCAGCATTTTGATTAAATTCGGCATACACATAAACACTCATTCCTTCGAAGCTTTCAATACCGCTTATTGAGTTATTGGAATTTGTTTTCCATTTACCATCGTGATTAATATGTAGTTTAACCAGTTTCGTACCTTTTCCAGGATAAGTAAATCGATAAAATCCGGCTTTTTTACCGGGTACAAATTCTGCGGTAATTTCATCATCAATTAGATATGTTGAGAAATAAAATGGCCGTGCTATTTCAAGGTCATGATCATAAGTTTGCCTTTTGTTCCATGAATTATTTTCAGGATTTCCGATTCCCGGCAAAATACCAAACAGCTTACCTTCGCGATGTGAAATCATTGAAAGCGGGAAATAACTTATCTGGTCATCAAGAAAATCAGCACGGATTGGGTGCATACGAATTGCCTGGTTTGGTAATTGTACATTTGGCCGGGTAGGGTGCAGTAAATGCCCCATTCCGCCGATATATGGGTCTACGTATTTTAAATTTGATTTATTATCGTTTACATTTGAAGAGCAAGCTGATATTACAATTGTCAGTATGCTAAGAATGAAAAACTGATTTAGGATGTTTATTATCTGCTTTATATTTTCACGCAAAGACGCAAATACGCAAAGAGAATTAATTATTCCTTTATTTGTAATTTCTTTAAATCGTTTCATTTATCGTTTAGTTTATTAAAGCGTTCCATAATATCAATCCAATTTGTAAGAACAATCCCTTCGTCTTCAAAAAACTTTTTTACTACCGGATCAGCAAATAATTGAGCTTCCCAAACTCTTTGCTGCCATGAGTTTGTAATTGTTTTTATGTTTTCTGTTTCGGTTGATGGATGAAAAATAATTTCAGTTAAACCTGCATCAAGCGATTTTACCAAAGCAAAGAAATTATCCCGAACTTCTTCGTAAGTATCTCCTTTGGGAACACTTGTAAAATTATCAAGTTTAGGAAGCTTATAGTCTGCAACCATTTCAACAACTTCATCGGTAAGCGGATAGCCAATTTTTCGATAATATTCAAGCACCTTTTCATTTGACAAATCTATAATATTTGCAGGAATTCCGTATTCCTCTGCTACTTTTATGTAAACTTTAACATAATCCGGTGAGCCGTATAATGTACCCATATGAGTATCCATATGCGTTGGGTTCCAACCAAGTTTCTTTGCCGCTTCAATTTGAGCCCGGATTTCTGTTTCCACTTCTTCTGCACTGGCATGTGATACTACATCAGGCACTTCTGGCCATAATTTACCTTCGGGGTCAATTAATCCTGGTACTTTTGCTGAATCAGTTACAGAACTCCATCTATAGGTTTTCCATTCGCTAGTATGCGTTAAGTGCATACCAATATCTGCCTTTGGATTTGCCTTTGCCCATTCTATAAAATCTTCAAAATTTGGACAAGGCGCCATAACTGCTGTTGAATTAATATGACCTTTTTCCATATATTGAGCAATTGCTTCATTAGCTTCGGGACTCATCCCGGCATCATCGGCATGTAGCAATAAAACCTTTTTGCCTTTTTCAAAGCCTAGTTTTTCAGCTTCTGTTTGTTCTGATATTGTATCTTTTTCTTCATTTTCAATTTTGTCTGAACTGCTTGTATTACAAGCTGAGAGCATAATGAATGCTGATAAAATAATTAATAGATTTTTCATTGTTTTTGTTTTTTAGTGTTAAATGATTCAATGCGTTAATGATAAAATAAAAACAGGGATAATTAATTTAATCATTGTCTCATTATTTAATTAATGTAAATGTATTTTTTAATCTAATATCTCTTGAAGAACTGCCAATAAGTATTTCAAACTCACCGGGTTCAGCCACCCAATTTTTTGTTTCAATATCATAAAATGACAATGCACTTTTATCAATTTTAAATTCAATAGTTTTGCTTTCCCCTTTTTTTAAGCTTACTCTTTTGAATCCTTTCAGCTCTTTTACTGGTCTTTCAACTTTTGATTTAACATCATGGATATAAAGCTGAACGATTTCATCGCCATCAAAATCACCTGTGTTTTGTAATGTAAGCTCAATATTTAAAATATCGTCTTTATTTATAGCCTCTTTGTCGATTTTTAAATCGCTATACTTAAAACTGGTATAAGACAGACCGTATCCAAAAGGAAACAAAGGCTCTACATTTTTTGTATCATAATACCTGTAACCTACATAAATACCTTCACCATAAGTTAATTGCGAGTTTTCACCCGGATAAAAATCATATGTAGGGTTATCTTTATAATGTTTAGGGAATGTTACAGGTAATTTCCCCGAGGGATTAACATCGCCGAATAAAATATCTGCAAGGGCATTTCCTTCTTCCTGTCCGGGATAAAATGCTTCAAGAACAGCCGGAACATCATCAATCCAATCTATCATTGTTACAGGTGTACCGTTTGTAAGAATAACTATAGTATTAGGATTAACTTTTGATACATCTTTTATCATTTGGTTTTGGGCACCGGGTAAATCCATACTTGCACGATCAAAACCTTCACACTCGAATATTTTTGTCAGACCGGCAGCAATGATCACAACATCAGCTTCTTTAGCTAAATCAAGTACTTCTTTATTGTACTTTGCTTCTTGTTGCAATTCCCATTCAAATTTCATACTTGCATTGTTCCCGGTTTCAAAGTACTCAATCATCACATCAACACTTTCACCATTTTTCATGTAAAGTGGGGCACTTCTCATTTTAGCACCGTGGTTACCCCAGTTATGGACAAAAAGTTTTCCGTTTACAAACAATTTACTGCCATCATTACTATTGATCCCTATCTTGTATGTACCTTCTTTGGTTGCTTTTAGTTTTCCTGTCCATCGCACAGAAAATCCGTCTTTAACCACTTTAGGGTCCGGTGTTCCTTGTCCCCAGTCAAAATTTACATCTTTATCTACTCTTGTTAAAACAGGCTCCCCTTTTAGGTGAACATTGTTAAAATAAACTCCGGTTAGGCCGTTTACTTTTCCTCCATTTACTTCTGTAAATAAGTTTTTGCTTTCTATTGCAGGAAATTCAGTTGTAAAATCAATACCATTTAAAAATGTAATTTTCACATCCGGGCCTAATTTATTTTTTAGTCCCTCAATTAATGATACAGAATCTTTAGCAAAAACCTCAGAACTCCCACCACCACCAACACTTGCTTCTTCAGCTTTAGGACCAAGAATTGCAATTGATTTTATTTTTTCTTTATTTAAAGGCAGAACTTTATTGTCATTTTTCAATAAAACAACCGATTGTTCAGTTACTTTGCGAGAAAGCATTTTGTGATATTCAGTACCAATTTCGCCTTTGGGCATTTTGCTGTAATCATCTAATAAACCAAGCTTAATCATTACTTTA
>JBDLJL010000106.1:0-18831 GCA_039714415.1 Bacteroidota bacterium | reverse complement strand
CATGATTTTTCAGACTGAAAATAACCAGGCAACATATTAACCTGAATTATGCACAAATTTCTATAATAAACTTATCATTAGCCCTGTCTTTCAAGGCAGGGACTGAAAGATTCCTCAAAATTTGGAAGACCTTGTAAATTAAAAAATAAAACCTTCCAAATTTTGAGGAAGGGAGAAATAAGCTGCAACTCTACCCCAACCTAAAGGACCGGGCTACTGACAGATATGTTTGATCAAAGTTTCCCAAGAAAATCATGACAGATATGAATTAAGAAGTTAAGTCAGGTTGAAATAATTACTAACTAAAGCTTTATCTTTAATTAATTGCTGTTTTAATTTTTCTAGGCTGCAAAACTTCAATTCGTTCCTGATTCTTTTGTGAAA
The DNA here is from genome assembly GCA_039714415.1 of Bacteroidota bacterium. GTDB lineage: Bacteria > Bacteroidota > Bacteroidia > Bacteroidales > NBLH01 > NBLH01. Next base: position 18,447 of record JBDLJL010000106.1, on the reverse strand, counting down.
ATAAACCCTAATATCTTCATCATAAATATCATCATTAAAATTTAAGATATGAACTTCAATACTTCGATTACTTTTGTCGATATTAATGGTTGGCTTATAACCTATATTCAACATCCCTGCATAACGCTTTCCTTTTATTTCAGTTTCCACTGCATAAACTCCACTTCCCGGAACAATTTTATAAGTTTCTGCTATGTATATATTTGCAGTGGGAAAGCCTAAATTGCGTCCAATTTTTTTTCCACCAATAATTTGCCCTGAAATAAAATATTTTTTTGATAAAAAAGTGTTTGCTTTTTCAAAATCACCTTTAAGAATGGCATCCCTTATTACAGTTGAACTAATTTTTTCATTTTTAAGTGCATAAGCTTCAACCTTTTCAACAGAAAAATTATATTTTTTAGCACAAGCGCTTAACACTTCAAACCCGCCTTCACGATCCCTGCCAAAATGATGATCATAACCGACAATTAATGCCTTTATTTTTAGTTTATTGAAAAGATACTGCTCAATAAAATCACATGAAGAGAGTTTCGCAAAAGTTTTTGTAAACTTTAAAATAATTAAATGATCTATTTCCTGTTCCCCTATTAATTTTATCTTTTCATCAATGGTATTAATCATATTTATTTTATCCCCATTTGGATCCAACACAAGCCTGGGATGCGGCCAAAAGGTAACCACAACTGATTCACCATTTATTGCACGGGCTTTTTCTTTTACCTTGTTAAAAATCTGTATGTGTCCCAGATGTACCCCATCAAAAGTACCAACAGTTATTACCGGGTTTTGAGCAGAAAAATTTTTAATGTTCCTATATATCTTCACAAGCTTAAATACCTTATTTAAAGAGTTTTACTAAACCAAAAGTCTCTGATTTAAATGCTCTGTGTTTTTTAATCTTATAATGTATTGACTATTTGTTTATCTGTTTATTTGGTGATTTTATCCTCATCAAATAAACAAATCACCAAAATACAAGAAATTAATTACTATACAGTTAAGAAATCACATAATACATAAACTACAGCCAACCAAGACTTAAATTATTATAAAAAACAATATGACAATATAACTCTTTTAGCAATTTAAATGCAAATGTAAAAAATCATTATTGATTTTGTATATCATCAGAATTTATATCTTTGCGCAGATTTTTATTATTGAAGTCTCTAAATATTTTAATTAATAAAAAAAATCATGAGCCCTCATAGAGGGTTTTCTATAAAGTTAAGGTTCATACCATAAAAAAAGGGTATGAATAAATTTTAATCATTAATTAAATAAATTAAAAAAGATGAAAAAATTATTATTAATAAGCTTATTGTTTGCTGTTATGTATTCATGCAATACGGGAACTAATGAGTTTCTGGTTAAAGGTAAATTGGAAAATGCGAACGGGAAAATGGTATTTTTAAGTGAATTTACTGAAACAGGCCCTATAACTGTAGATTCAATCCTGGTTGATGATAAGGGTGAATTCAAATTAAAAGGAAATACCTCTTATCCTAAGTTCTTTATGTTAAGGACTTCACCTAATCAGGGAATTACCTTAATAATTGATTCTGCAGATGTACTTAAAGTAAGTGGTGATTTTGAAGATCTTGCGACTACTTATAAGATTGACGGTTCTGATGATATGAACCTTATTAAAGAATTAGATGATCAATTGCAATTATCAATGAGTTTAATTGACTCCCTGGGGAAAATATATCAGCAGTTCGAAACAGAGAATGGAGTTGATTCTGCTAAGAAATCTGAATTAGATAATGAATTTATAAATATTTTTGATGCGCAAAAAGAATTTTCAAGAGCATTTATTGATAAAAATTCATCATCTTTCGCAAGCATGATGGCATTATCTCAACAAATAGCTCCAAGAGTTCCGGTTTTTAATGTGACAGAAGATATAGCTTATTTTGAAAAGGTAGATAAAGCATTGTTTGAAAAATATCCAAACTCTAAGGATGTACAATCACTACATAAGTTCATGGAGCAGATAAAAAACCCACCACAACAGCAACAACAAGCAGCAACATCATTTGGAGTAGGTGATGAAGTTCCTGATATTACAGAAAAAAATCCGGAAGGAAAAGAACTTTCTTTAAGTTCATTAAGAGGGAATTATGTATTACTTGATTTTTGGGCTGGCTGGTGTCGTCCTTGCCGAATGGAAAGCCCAAATTTAGTAGCTAATTACAATAAGTATCATAAAAAAGGCTTTCAAATTTTCCAGGTATCCTTAGATCAGAAAAAAGAAATATGGACAGAAGCCATAGAAAAAGATGAATTAGGTAAATGGAATCATGTTAGTGATTTGGGATTTTGGCAATCAAAACATGCCAGAGCATATAACATTATGTCAATTCCGGCAAGCTATCTATTGGGCCCTGACGGGAAAGTAGTTGGCATTAACCTAAGGGGTGCACAACTTGGGGCTAAGCTAATGGAAATCTACGGGTTTTAATTGTTGTTTGTCAGACTTTTCTAAAAAAGTAAAAAAACCGATGGCTTATTTTAAAGTCATCGGTTTTTTTTATAGTCTCTGGTTACCAGTGTCAAGTCAAGCATTGTATTTCAGATATATTTTTATCCGTCAGACCACTTGGAGTGGCCTGACGGATTCACACATGTTTAGATTACCCGAACTTTGACATTTGACTTAACACCAGGTTCTAGTTGCTATCAGGGTTTTTCAACCAGGAACCAGTACCAGCATCTTATTATCCCACAAAAGAGCGATTATATAAATGTTATTTAAATATATAGCCAATTATTTTTCCAGCAACTGGGCAATTTCCGCTAATTTTATAAACTCTGCCCTGTAGCCTTCATCATCCTGTCCTTTTGCTCCTTTTGCCCTTGTCAGCACCTGATCCCAATTAGCATCGCCTTTAAACTTTGAAGTCCTCAAAAGAAGTCCAAATTCAGCAACTGAAGCAGCCCATTTAAAGTTATTTGAGGTATTATCTTTTACAATATCACCTTTGCTTACTTTTTGTTTAATCAATTTACTAACATCACCATCAGGCTGCTTGTAACGTAATTTCAAGGTCATTAAATCATTGCTTTTAACCACTGTGCTTTTTTGATATTCCAATTCATCAATTCCCGGCACTTCTTCTTTTGAATCAGCAGGAATAAGTTCGTAAATTGCTGTAACTGTATGTCCGGCACCAATTTCACCTGCATCTTTTGTATCATCATTAAAATCTTCTGCTTTTAACATCCTGTTTTCATACCCTATTAGCCTGTAAGCTTTTACCTGTGACGGGTTAAATTCAATTTGAATTTTCACATCTTTTGCTATAGTATATATAGTTCCAAAAAATTCTTTGCCCAATGTTTTTTTAGCTTCCAGGATATTATCAATATAGGCATAATTTCCGTTTCCGGCATTGGATAATTTTTCCATTTTTGAATCTTTATAATTACCCATTCCGAAGCCCAAAACTGTCAAAAAAACACCTTCGTCACGTTTTTTCTCAATTAGCCTTACCATTGAAGCATCACTACTTTCACCAACATTAAAATCGCCATCAGTTGCAAGTATCACCCGGTTATTGCCTCCCTCAATGAAATTTTCTTTAGCTATATCATACGCCAGTTTAATACCTTCACCCCCAGCAGTTGAGCCACCGGCCTCTAATTTATTAAAAGCTTCCATAATTTCATCCTTTTCATCGCATGATGTTGATGAGAGCACTACTCCGGCAGCCCCTGCATACACAACCATTGCTACCCGGTCTTTTGGCCTCAATTTTTCAATTAAAATTTTGAATGAAGATTTCAATAAAGGAAGCTTATTAGCATCACTCATGGAACCGGAAACATCAATTAAAAAAACAAGATTACTATTGGGTGCTTCTTTAACATCAATATCTTTACCCTGCAAACCTATTGATAATATTTGATGCCCGTTATTCCAGGGACACTTACTAATTTCAAGGTTTACCGAGAATGGATCCTTCCCTGTTGGTTGTGGATAATCGTAATTAAAATAATTAATCAGTTCTTCTATTCGAACAGCATCAGCATAGGGTTTTTGGTTATCTTCAAGCATCCGACGTACATTTGCATAAGAAGCCCTGTCAACATCAACCGAAAATGTAGAAAGTGGATTTCTGACAGCACTTACAAAAGGGTTTTCATAGATACGGTCATATTCTTCTGTATTGAAAGAATCTTTTTTAACACCATCATCATCCGTTACAGTTGGAACACTAGGATCCGGCATTTCCGCTTCTTTTTCCATTGCATAAGAAATATCCTCTGTAGCCTCATCGTAATACCGCACCTTATTATTTTGATCTTGTCGCATACTGCCATTCCCACAGGCATTAATAATCAATACTAATCCCAGCACATATAAAAGGGACAAACTGTTAATTTTTATTGTTTTCATAACTATTTTTTTAATTGTTTTTAGTGGTGTTATGGAACCTCATATTAAAAATAATTTATTTCACCAATCTTACAATTATTTTAAACATGCTTGTTTCACAACTATTTTTTTAATTGTTTTCTATAAAGATACAGCTTGTTATTAAATTCCATAAATGGACTAAATATTTTTAGCAAAATTCATCTAACTTATTTTATTAAAAAAACCTGCCCCGTAAAACGAAGCAGGTTCTGATTTATACTCTATCCCTGTCAGGGATGATTTTTGAAATCTTTTATTTATTCAAATCAATTTTAAAAACTCTTGACTCTACTTTATTATTGAGTTCAATAAAATACATGCCTGATGAGAATTCAGAGATATTTATTTCTGTTTCCTTACCTTTCGGTTTTACCTGTTTAATAACCCTTCCATTAAAATCCCTGACAATTATCATAAGATCATCCCTATAATAATCCGTTTTCACAAAGAACAGCCCCTTTGTTGGGTTAGGGTACATAGTTACTTCGCTTGAGGAAAGACTATTAATACCTGTCGTGCTCTTCACTGTTAATATAAATTCATCGGTCACTGAAGCTCCTTCAATATCCGTGGCAGTAACTACAATGTTAATATCACCAACTTCTCCAGCAGTTCCGTAAAGCTTCCCATTTTCCAAATCAAAAATCAACCATTGTGGCAAGCCACTACCGTCAGCTTGTTTTACTGATAATTGTAGGACATCACCTAAATCTATATCATTAAATGTATTTACTGGAACGGTATATGAATAACTTGATCCTTTATCAACTTCCTGATCAGGAATTTCATTAGCTAATTCAGGTGCATCATTCACGTTAACTACTTCAAGCACAAAAATATCAGAAACTTCTTCCCCGAAAAAGTCTGTTACAATTAATTGTATATTAAGTATCGCTACATCGCTGTTAACAGGCAATCCTGAGAAAGTACGTGTATCTGGAATAAATGTTAACCATGTTGGCAACTCCTCACCATTCTCTAATTTTGCAGAATATGTCAAAACATCTCCTGCATATATATCCAGATCAATAATAGCATCAGCTGGAACCTGATATGAGAACTGTTTATCTTCCTCAATTGCATTATCAGGAATAACCGAATTAACAGCAGGTGCCCGGTTTTTAACAAAATGAATTAAAAACCTTTCGGTACTCTCCCCTCCAACATAATCAAAAGTATACTGTTCATAGGGTTGCAGGATAACAGTTTCTGAAGTCAGTTTATCCTCAAGACATACGAAATATCCGGGAAAATCAATTTGTGAAAATTCAAAAACATAGTCAGATCCCGCCTGAACATTTACTCCCAACTGTACCGTCAAATCATAATTTTGTACGGGCAAAGAATTTATTGCAAGAGATTCTTTATTATCATTTAGTTTAAAATAAACCTGTGGGACTGCCTTGTTTGAGGTAAAACGCTTATAAGCATCAAGTTGGGAATCAAAGCCATTAGTTGCATTATCATGAAACCTTAGAATTGATTCATCGGTAAAATTATTTGCAGAAAGCTTCACTTTCATAAAATCAAGCTGGTCGGCCTGCCCGGCAGATTTATACCTTTTTTGCTCATTATGAACCCTTGCGGTTTTAGGAATTGTCAAGTTTCCATCAGCAGTGGCCTTTACAAAAAATGCCTGCATAGCAGGAATATACCGGGTAGCATTATTCAAAAAAGTTGAACCATCAAGGTAATAATCATAATTATCATTGACATTACTATAATAGTATACAGCCCCCCCGATATTTGTTTTGTCAATAGCGGCATTATCCCAATCAAGGGCAGAAGTATAAGGGTTTCCTATAAGGCTCCATCCATCATAAGCATCACCATTCCCATCATTTTGCGTTAATGTTAAAGCCGTAGTGTAATCATCTGTCTTTATACTGCCTGAAAAGGTAATTGTTTTATCAACATCGTCAGAAATAATATAGCCTGTTTCAGGTTCTACTACGCTGCCTGGATAAACCCATGCCCTCCAAAATTCATGTTCTGTCACTTCCCAATTTGAAGGATCTGAATTTGGGATAGTTACCGGGCAGTTATAAGTTTCATCATAGGAATAATGATAATAAATATTTGGAGGAGGACTATTATCTATAACAGAGTATGAAAAAGTAGTTGTGATTGGAGACATAATATAGTACCATTTATCTGCACTGGTATACAGTTCTACATTAACTGCTCCACTAACGCTTCCCATTGGTATAAATGAACCGGAAGGATCGTGGTTGTTTGATGCTTTGAGGTTTAGTGTGCCATTATTAACAAAATCACCATTAACTGTTAAAGAAAAATTGCTGTTGACAGAAAGAACTGCATCCGCATTAATTGTTAAATCACCAACAACTGCACTGGAAGTGATAATGGGTTGATTAATTGTATTAGGTATTGTAACCCTGTCAATCATTGAAGATGGCATATAACCATCATCCCAGTTTGTACCAGTTGCCCAGTCTGTATCAGTATTTCCGGTCCAACTAATGTCATTGGCAACTACTGAGCCAATGGTGAAAACCTGGATTGGATCCAATGTTATGACACCACTAGTGGTTAGTGTTCCTAAACTTTCATTTCCAACAGGGATATCTGTTGTTAATCTAAACCAAGCATCAGGTTCAGGAACAGTCGTCCATTGAGCAACCTTTAAGCCTTCCCTTAAGGTAACATCAGAAGGAACAGCACTTGTGGCATCCCATCTTAGGGTTACTTGTGCAGTCCCTCCGGTCGGGCCTAAAATCTTCCAATACTCATTTTGACTAACAAAAAGTAAGTCAGGATCATCAACTTGATCCTCAATTTCAGTAGGATCATAATTCTCAACTAATGGATTTTGGTTAAAATACTCAGCCTGCCAGTTGCCAACAGTAGCATTAGAGACACTTGATTCACCAAATCGACCACTTTTACCAACCGGGAAAGTAAATGAACCGCTACCAGCTATATATTTTATCATAGGCCCGTTTACAAACGTGCTATTGCTCCCCCCAGTAACCATTCCTGAGGTACTTGTCATGCTTAAAATATTTGTGGAACTGGTATTAATTGTTCCGCTTGTCAATATCAAATTATTGCTAATGTTTACATTTGAAGCTAAATCTACCCCTGCAGAATTAGCAATCTCAAAATTGTAAAATGTTTCAGCAACTCCACCATCCCGTGTGATGGTCTGAAGAGCATCCCCGTCAAAAGTAACCGTTCCTGTACCCTCTATAAAAGAGTCGGCATCAGTACTGCTATTAATCCAATTGCCAGAAAGTGTTATGTTGTAATTTGCAACATCTAAACTACCTGATTCACTTATGGTTAAGTCACCAAGAATTTCCAAAACTCCCGAAGCTGTTTTTGTTGCAGTACCAGACAATAACAGGTTATAATAAGAAGGGGAAGGGGCTTTTATGTTCTGGGCAGCACCATTATATTCTACTGTATTTCCAACTGCCTGTGCATCAATCCCCCCTGTTGTTGATACAGCGCTACCTATTATTAATGTGGATCCTGCTGCATTTTGCCATCCGGATGAAGTCGCAATATTCAAATTCCCGGTAACTTCGACAATCCCGTTATTTTTCACGGTAAAACCTTCGGGGGTTTGTAAATCAAGATTCCCCTCAATAACAAGGTCGGTAGCCTGTAGTATATTCTTATTATAGCTTATGATTACATCGTTTGCAGCAGTAATTGTTCCAATTCCGTCAATTTGGCTATTGGCTTCAGACGTACCTGTCAATACAAGATTTTCTGTACCATTCATGCTGTTTGTAGTTATTATCCCGTTAACGGTAATTGCCCCGGTAACTGTAAAATCCTGATCTGCAACAGGGTTATAAATTAAATTCCCTGATGATTCAACAATTAGGTTAACAATTGAAATAGGGTCACCATCCGCATCCTCAACAGCTGTAACATTATGTTTAACCCTTACATTTTCCCCGGATGTAGGAATACAACTACAATCCCATGTAGTTTCATCATCCCAGGAACCATCCTGCACACTTGTAATAATATCATATTTATGGACTATTAATGTAGTAGAAGCTGAAGCCGGACAGTCTGCATGCGTTGCAGTAACAGTAACAGTTTCATCAGCTAAATCATCAGACCAGTTTACTGTAATTTCGTTTGTATTTTGTCCACTCTTTATGCTGTCATTTGAAGTTGGCGAAATTGACCAGGAGTAAGTGTAATCCGTAATTGCATCTACCGAATAAATAACATCAGTAGCCCCTTTTGCCACATATTGCTTTCCGTCAATTGACGCAGGTGCTATTGGATGGACGTTAACAGTAAGCGATTCAGGAAAACTTTGGGTACACCCATTTTGCTTATACACCTCAACAGAACCTACCTGTCCGGTGGCATCCCAACTAACCACAACATTATGAGTAGTTGTGGGATTTTCTGAAATTATTGTCCCTCCAACAACTGTCCAAAAACATTCACTTTCATCATTATCGTTATTAATACTATAAGTAACATTTGTCGCACCTGTACATACGGTTTGGTCGCCTGTGAAAGATGTAATCTCAGGAGCTTCACAATTAGTAGTATCAGCAAAAGCGAATTGTGCCGGAAAGGCATCTAATCCATCCCTGCTAACAACCGAGCCTGATACAACACCATGAGTTCCACTCAGATCCCAAGACTTCGAAGGCTCTCTTGTAACAATTCGTGTACTGGCATTATCAATTGTAAAAGAAGAAAAGCCATTTCCGGTTAATAAGATATTGTAATTACCTCCCGCAGAAAAATTTCCATCAGCAGATAAATCCCAATAACCTTCACTAAATGTATTATATAGCCTCATCACATCATCGTCCAAATAACCAGGTGGTTTCAAAGCGCCAGGGCTTGATTCTACAAACCTGGCAATAACAACCCCCGCTGTAGTGACTATAGCCGGGCTGGCAATAGTTATTGGCCTGTAGTAATCTGAAGTCCCGACAGGAAAAACCACATCTTCCGTAGTTGTTGTTACTGCAAACCATTTTTCATAAGTCCCGATAACTGTACCTGAACTATAAGAAAGAATCCCCACATCTGTCGCAGAAATACCCACGGTTATTTTATCTGAACCGGTATTTATATTACCGGCTGTCATTGTAAGTTCATTGGCAACTACAACATTCCCGGAAAGGATAAGCCCCTCACTTGAATTGTCAACCACCAGGTTATAAAAAGTTTCTTCGGAAACATTCTGGACAGCGTCTCCATCTAATGTAACAGTTCCCTGGCGGGGATAGAATATACTATTATTTGTCCAGTTACCTCCAACAGTTAAACTATAATTATTTGTTACATCAGCATCCAATATCCCGGAAAGGGTTATGTCATTAAGCACAATAGTAGGTCCGCCTAATGTTTTTTGGTCACCTTCAATTACAAGGTTGTAATAGCCTGCAGTAGGAATTTTAACAACTGTAGCAACATCGTAATACCTGACTGTATTTCCTGTTGCGTGGGCGTTTAATGTGCCCATATTAGATGCAGGGAACAGCTCACCGCCAACGCTCAATGTAGAATTTGCATTATTTGTCCACACAGCTGTGCCTAAATTATCTTCACCCAATAAGTTATCAGTTGATATAGAGCCATTATTAGTAACAGTAACACCATTTTTTATAGTAAAGCTGCCAATAAAAGTTAAATCAGCATCTGCAACTACCTGCATGTTTCCTTCAATAATGAAATTAATATCGTCTAAATACCCGGTTCCGGATAAAATATCACCATCGACTCCGGTCACATTAAATAATTTACTCCCTCCCCGGGTGACAATACCATTTACTGTTAAATTACCAGAAACCGTCATGTCACCGTTATTGTTAACATCCAAAACATTTCCTGCATCAATAGTTAAATGTCGGCACCTTCCTGCTGCATTTGCTATTGTAACACGATAGCCACCTGTGACAATTACATCGTCACCTGTCCCTGGTTTATCGTTTCCCTGATCCCATGTTGATGCATCACCCCATTTCCCGTTGGCAATGGAAGTAAATGTAGTTTGGGCAAAAGCAATATTTGAAAATACCAAAACACTCAAAAAACTAATTAAAATGACTTTTAGTTTCATACTATGTTTATTATTCAAGATTAATCCAATTACTTTTTTCATTTTATATAATTTAAAAAGATCTTCTTACTTACTTACTTACTTACTTACTTACTTATACGCAAAAATGATGAAAATGTTTCCATAATCCATAAAAAAACTATTTGCTTTGATAAATAAACTTAATCCTTAGATAAAAGTTTATTTATTAGTGATTTCCGTACGAATTATACTTCATCAATTTTAGTACCTAAATCTTAATAAAAGTTAAAATTCTATTTTTCATTTAGTATGTATTAGAACATAGACTAATAAGAGAACTAGTTAGTTGCTTACATAAAGTGTTTGTCCATAAAGCCCGTAAGGATACACACTAAATTATTCTTGTTAAGTGCAAAATTAAACTAAAAAACAATTAGCTAAAAACATTTACACCTAAAACCTTAAGTATCTACATGTTGCAATTTTAAGATCATAATATCCTATCAATACCTTCTAAATAATAAGTATTCTCAATACAAAGATATTCTACATTTGTCAACTTTTAATTTAAATTTTACAAAATGAAGAAAAGTTTTTTAACACTAATGTATACTGCTGCTTTTGCAATTACAGCCTTTTTCGTTGTTTCCTGTGATAATTCACAAAATGATGAAGCTACTGATGAAGTACAAACAGAAGTTACCGATAATGTTGTAAGTGATCAACCCAATGTTGAAAATGCTAAATCGCATGAAGGACATGATCATGATGCTGTAGCCGAAGTTGCATATCAGTGCCCTATGAAATGTGAAGGCGACAAAACCTATAAAGAAGAAGGGAAATGCCCAGAATGTGAAATGCCACTGGAAAAACTTGAGAATAACCAGTAATTCAATGTCGTTTAGTTAGTGGATTATATGTCCCAAAACTTTCGCCCATTCATGGCTAAATTTTATGATATGATTATTATACAGGGCGTTGCCCTGTGCTCTTAGCCATAAGACTTTCAGCCTTAACGAAACGACATTGATTGGTAACTGGTAATTAGTTTGTCTAAAATTAAAATCCTAAACCTTATGAAGGTTTAGGATTTTAATTTTATAACTTTGTTTAAATTTATCATTCAATGCGATTAAGTTTCTTCTTATTATTATTTTTGTTTTATGGATTTGAAATCTACTCCCAGGATTTTAAATTAATTAACATTGATAATCAATCATACCCTAACATAAGTCTTTTTGTAGAGTTAAGTGAGAATTTAAATATCCATAATCTTAAAGTGATTGAAAACGGTGAGGAAAGATTGCTCAAGATTGATTCAACAAACTTACACCATGGTATTCAGGCAATATGCTACCTTATTGATTTCAATAAATTTAACATGGATGAAAGACAAATTATTTATAAAGCATTATCAAATGCAGTACTTAATCTCAAATCCGGCACATTAATAAATATTTGCTATATCCTTTCAAATAATCAAGGAAACTGTTTTATCCCATTCAGCTATGAATTTACAGACAGGCCTAACAGTTTTGTTCAATTTGTAAAAAAAATCAGCAAAGAACTTCCTGCAAATCAAGAACGTGACAATCTTTATTGTGCTTTGGAAAACACGATCTCATTTATGGATGCAAAAGAACAATTACCGAAACAAAAAACGATTATTTTTCTTACAAAAAATTTCAACAACTTTAAAAAAATTGATCAAATATTAGATGATAAAAAAAATAAAAGCATAAACATTAAACTTTTAAGTAACATAAATGACTCACTTACGATTAATCCCACATATTTTTATTCTTTTAAACCTAAACTCGAAGAAAAAGAGCTATTTGATAAACTAAATAAAGCAAGTTTTGAAAAAGACTTAATAAACATAAACATATCTAAAAATTACCTGATTGAATTTACAAGTATACAAACCGACTATTTAAATAATATAGAAATTCATTATTTTGACCAAGTTATTAAAACAACATTCACCAAGCCATTTAAAGATACATTTCCAGGTATAGTTTGGTTTTTTATAATTATTCTGGGGTTAGTTATTTTCATCATCATATTGATTATAAAACAAATCTCTCTAAAACGGAAACTGTTAAGCTTAAAAGAAACGGTTTCTTTACTTTTTGATAAAAAATTAAAAATTCTTGGAAAACAAACCAAAACTCCAATCATTGAAATTCGCATGGAAAATAATTTAACAAACCATCATATTAAAAAGCTGAACACCTCCATTGGCCGAAAAAAAAGCTGTGATATTGTGATTGATAATTTAACTATTTCAAGCCATCATGCAAGTATTACGAATGAAGGTGGCGAGTTTTATATCCAGGATCATGAAAGCACAAATGGTGTTTTTGTTAATGATATTAAAATTAATAAAAAAAGCATAAATAATGATGATATTATACGGCTGGGGAAGGCTATTTTGACGATACATTATTGAATGAATAAATTTAATGATACAAATGATAAAATGTTGATTTGAGGATTTGGTGATTTGGTGATTTGAAAAGCAACCAAATAGACAAATGATATAATGATACAATGATCAAATAAACAGATAAACGAATAAACAACTTAATGACCATTAATGACAGCGAAGCGAAATGACCAAATAACTAATACACAAAAAATATGAACAGAAATCAGATGCTAAAAAAACTCAGGGAAATGCAAGAAAATACCTGGGATATGATCGTAATTGGTGGTGGTGCTACAGGATTAGGAACTGCACTTGATGCAGCTACTCGTGGATTCAAAACACTTTTGCTTGAACAATCTGATTTTTCCAAAGGAACATCCAGCCGAAGTACAAAACTGGTACATGGGGGGGTTAGATATCTGGCACAAGGTGATATTTCATTGGTTTTAGAAGCCCTTCACGAACGTGGTTTACTTCGGCAGAATGCACCACATTTAGTTAAAAATCAAGAATTTATAATCCCTAATTACAGCTGGTGGACAGGGCCCTTTTTTACCGTGGGCATGAAAGTTTATGATATGATGGCCGGAGGTTTAGGACTGGGGCCGTCTGAGCACATTTCAAAAGAAGAAACACTGAAAGCTATTCCAAATTTATCGGAGAAAGATCTTAGTGGTGGAGTTATATACTATGACGGCCAATTTGATGATTCACGATTTGCCATAAATCTGACACAAACAATAGTTGAAAATGCTGGAGTTGCCTTAAACTATTTTAAAGTCACAGATTTGTTAAAAGACAATGATGACATGGTTTGTGGGGTAATAGCTAAAGATATGGAAAGTGGTGAAGAATTCCGGATCAAGAGTAAAGCAGTTATTAATGCTACCGGTGTATTTGTTGATGACATTCTGAAAATGAATGACCCACAAGCAAAAAAAATAGTGAGACCAAGCCAAGGTGTTCATATAATTTTAGATAAATCATTTTTACAGGGTGATTCGGCTATTATGATTCCAAAAACTTCTGATGGACGTGTTCTATTTGCAGTACCATGGCATAATAAGGTAGTAGTAGGCACCACTGATACACCATTAGATGAACCCAGCCTGGAACCTCGTGCATTGGATGAAGAGATAGATTTTATTTTGACAACTGCTGCCCAATACCTAAAAAAAGACCCAACCAAAGAAGATGTTTTATGCATTTTCGCGGGTTTGAGACCTTTGGCTGCACCACAGGGTGATGATTTATCTACTAAAGAGATTTCCAGAAGCCACAAATTAATTGTTTCATTAACAGGCTTAGTAACAATAACAGGTGGCAAATGGACCACCTATCGAAAAATGGCAGAAGATACTGTAAATAAAGCAATGATGATTGCCGGACTTGAACATAAAAAATGTGTTACTGAAAATATGCCTGTTCATGGTTATGTAAAACAGGTTGATTACAATGACCATATGTATGTTTATGGTTCTGATCGTATTAAATTAATGGAACTTATTAACAAGAGCCCAGAATTGGGTGAAAATCTGCATGAAAACTTACCGTTTTTAAAGGTAGAAGTTCTATGGGCTGCACGCCATGAAATGGCACGAACGGTTGAAGATGTTTTGGCCAGGCGGGTACGTGCATTATTTCTGGATGCGCGGGCAAGCATTGCCATGGCGCCTGAAGTGGCCAAAATTATGGCCAAAGAATTAAATTACAATAAACAATGGATTAATGCGCAAATTGAAGAATACACTGAGTTGGCAAAATCTTACTTATTGGTTGTTTAATGTTATAAAATGAAAAAAGGCAGAGGCGAAGGCTAAGGAAGCTTATTGAAACCGATTCGGTAATTGGAGTTGTTTTACCTCAGCCTTAGTCTTCGCCTTTTATATTATAATAACCCGACTCAATATTTTATTATTCCCATTTAGGGTATCTGAAAAAATCTAAATAAACCAATAAATGTTCAAATTTTTAAGTCCATCAAAACACATCCCACGATTACCTGAACCAGAAATAGATTCTGCATATAATAAAAACCGTATAAAAGTATTTATAGGAATATTTGTTGGTTACGCTGGCTACTACCTTGTCAGGAAAAACTTTGCACTTGTAATACCTGATTTAATAGCAGAGGGCTTTACAAAATCAGAATTAGGATTTGCCTTATCCGGTGTTTCTATAGCCTATGGAATAAGTAAATTTTTTATGGGAAATGTTTCGGACAGGAGCAACCCACGCATATTTATGCCTTTAGGCTTGGTTCTTTCATCAATAATCATTGCATCAATGGGCTTAATTTCATGGACAACCTCAAGTATAAGTGTTATGTTCATACTTTTATTGCTTAATGGTTGGTTTCAGGGTATGGGATGGCCGCCTAGCGGACGAACGATGGCTCATTGGTTTTCGCAAACAGAAAGAGGTACAAAAATGGCCCTGTGGAATGTTGCACATAATGTTGGAGGTGGATTAATTGGCCCTTTAGCAATTGCCGGTCTGGCCATTTTTGGAGATTGGCACAGCACTTTTTATTTTCCGGCAATAATTGCTTTCCTGATTGCCATACTTACTTATATTCTTTTAAGGGACACACCTCAATCCGTAGGCTTACCACCTATTGAAGAATTTAAAAATGATTATCCTGAAAGCTATGATAAAAACCAGGAAAAAGAGTTTTCGGCAAAAGAGATTTTCATAAAATATATTTTACCTAATAAGTGGCTGTGGTCTATTGCCCTGGCTAATGCATTTGTTTATTTTGTACGATATGGTGTTGTTGACTGGGCACCAACATATCTGACAGAAGTAAAAGGTTTTTCGTCAGATGATTCAAAATGGGCATATTTTGCATATGAATGGGCAGGTATACCCGGCACATTGTTATGTGGCTATTTAAGCGATAAACTTTTTAAAGGAAGGCGGGCACCTGCTGGTATTATTTATATGGTTTTTGTGTTTATTGCAATTCTTGTATATTGGTTTAATCCTCCAGGGCATCCTGTAATTGACAACATTGCTTTAATTGCAATAGGCTTTTTAATATATGGGCCGGTAATGCTGATTGGGGTACACGCCATTGATTTAGTGCCAAAAAAAGCTGCGGGCACAGCTGCGGGATTAACAGGCCTTTTTGGTTATTTTATTGGGGCCTCAATTCTTGGAAATATAACAATGGGCTACATTGTTGATAATTATGGATGGGATGGTGGCTTTGTAATGCTCTTATTGTCCAGTATATTATCAATAGTTTTCCTTGCTTTTACCTGGAATCAAGGTGGGATTGTTGAAAAACAAACGTAAAATATGATATTGGCAATTTATCCTGCTTTATTTTGCAGGCTATAAAACCCAAATACGGAATAATAATAAAATGTAGCAGGTTTACAATTATGCATTTTTTCATTTAATCCCGCCAATTTGTAATTATTCCCTATAAAAAAGAACTAAAAAATCAGTATGTTTTTTGTTCTATAATACCAAAAAGTAAGGACTTATGAGTAAAACCAAACAAAATATTTTAATTGTAGATAATGACGCAATTAGCTTACAAATAGTTTCTGGAATTTTTAGCCCTAAAGGGATCAACGTAATAGGTGCACATAGTGGAGAGTTGGGAATAAAAAAGGCAATAGAGATCATCCCCGATTTAATATTATTAGATATTGATATACCTGGTAAAAACGGGTTTGAGGTTTGTGAAAATTTAAAATCTAATGATAAAACAAATGATATTCCGATAATTTTTGTATCTGCAAAACAAAACAAAACAAATATTGTTAAAGGTTTAACTTTAGGGGCTGTTGACTATATAGCAAAACCTTTTAATGAAGCAAAAATAAAGCTGAGAATAGAAACTCACTTTGAGCTTAAAAAATCTAAGGATGCACTTATAAAAAGTGAAGAAAAATACCGAGGTTTATTTAACGGTATCCCAATAGGAATGTACCGAACGCAACCAAATGGTCAAATAATTGATACTAACCCAGCCTTAGTTAAAATGTTTGGTTACCCTAATCGTGAGTCCCTTTTGGCTATTAATGCTAAAGATTTATATGTTGACAAAGAAAAACGAAACAAAGAACTAACTTTATTAACAAATAGTGAAACTTTTATTAACCGGCCTTTAGATTTGTACAGATATGATGGAACTATTATTTCCGTAATTAATTCAGCAAGGCGTATTAAAGATACAAATGGCAAGTTACTATATATAGAGGGTAGTCTTGTTGATGTAACAAAACAAAAAAAAACCGAACAAGCCCTTATTGAAAGTGAAAAAAATTATCGTTCATTAACAGAATCAATAAAAGATGTAGTTATACAGCTATCACCGGAAGGGAAGGTTTTGTATGTCAGCCCTACAATTAGTAATTTCTTAGCGTATGAGGCTCAAATACCAAATGATGCCAGTTTTTTAAATTATTTTATTCTTGAAGAAGACAGACTGAACGCAATTCAAATCCTTAAAGATATAAATAAACACGGTCAATCAGGGGTTTTTGAATTTACATATAAACCGTCAAAAGAAATCAGGGCACCTTTTCCTGTAGAAATATCATACAACCCGCTAATCGTAGATAATAAAGTTGAATCGATACAACTTGTTATGCGTGATATTACTGAACGCAAAAATGCAGAGCAGGAAATACGTAAACTTTCAATGGCAGTTGAGCAAAGCGCTATAATAGTGGTTATTACTGATATAGATGGAAACATTGAATACACAAATCCTGTATTTACAAGAGTAACAGGATATACACAAAAAGAAGCACTTGGGGAAAATCCAAGAATATTAAATGCAGGCACTCAGCCTAAGCAATATTATGCTGATATGTGGAAAAAAATCTCATCAGGTAAAGTCTGGAAAGGGGAATTTCATAATAAGAAAAAAAATGGTGAATTATTTTGGGATAAGGTAACAATTACCCCACTGAGAAACGACAAAGGCGAAATACACAAGTACTTGGCTGTAAAAGAAGATATTACAAAACAAAAAGAACATGAAGCTGAACTGGACAAATATCAAAATCAACTTGAAATCCTTATTTCAAAAAGAACCACCGAACTTGAAAGAAGCATGTATAAATTCAAGAATATATTTGATTCAAGCAGTGATGCTATAGTTATTACCGATTTGCATGGAAAATTTATTGATTACAACAAGATGGCTGAAAAACGCATAGGTTTATCAGGGAAAAAGATGCAGGATTTAAACATAATGGAATTCCATAATTTAGAGGGGGCAAAATCTCTTGACGATTATTTTTACGGGGTGATAGAAAATGGGGAACAAGTTTTTTCAACCCATTTTACAATCAACAAGCAAAAAATACATATAGAACTTAACGGGAAGCTTATAAAGCATAAGAGTGAGGATGCAATACTACATATTTCAAGGGATATAACCGAAAGAAAAGAAGAAGAAAAACAAAAACTTAATATAATAATACAAACAGAAGAAAAAGAAAGGGAAAGGTTTGCAAAAGACCTTCACGATGGAATTGGAGCTACCCTTTCGGCAGCAAAAATGTATATGAATACTGCAAAAAGAAC
>JBDLJL010000105.1:0-18868 GCA_039714415.1 Bacteroidota bacterium | reverse complement strand
TACTCAATAACCACGCTCAGGGTGAAAAATTTGTAATTAAAAATAAATATCAGATTTTTAATATACTATTGTAACATAATACATATAATGCTTTTATTAATTCTGATATTCAGATTATCAAATATAGAAACAAATTAGTAAGATTGGAAATTAGAAATTAGAAATTAGGGATATCATATGAAAATTAGCAGGAAAAAAAGAATTGAATAATGAATATTGATTGATGAGGAATTTGAAAAAAATGATGAATTTCGAAGTTATACATTCAGTATCAATTACTATACAATTGACAATAATCAATATACAATAAATTACAAGTAGTGTTTAAGTTTTGCCAGTAAAGTATCCACTTTAATAGGTTTAGCAATATAATCGGTGCATCCGGCTTCTAATATTTCTTCTCTATCACCTTTCATAGCATAGGCAGTTTGTGCTATTACCGGAATTTCAGAATCAATTTTTTTTATTTCACTTGTTGCAGTTAAACCATCCATTTCAGGTAATTTGATATCCATTAAAATAAGATCAATACCCTTTTGTTTTTTAACTTTTTCTATGGCCTCAATACCAGTAGAAGCTCTTAATATTTCAACCCCTGTTGTAATAAGCAATTTTTCAAGAAACAAGAAATTCAGATCTTCATCTTCAACAATCAGCACTTTTCGGTTTTTCCAGGAAAGTTCATCAATATCAATATTTGTTAATGTAGAAGTATCTACAGGTGAGGTTAATTGTTCTTCTTTGTAGGGCAATGTAAACTTAAAAAGAGAACCTTCTTCCAACTCAGACTCTACCCAAATTTTTCCATCAAGTAATTCCGCAAGGCTTTTGGATATAGTTAGCCCAAGACCTGTACCCCGATACAATTTGGCAGTATTATCTTCAACTTTTCTAAAACGGTCAAAAATTATTTCTTGTTTATCTTTTGATATTCCAATTCCTGTATCTTTTACATAAAATTCAATTTTTTGATCTTTCTTAATAGAAAAACCAAAATTAATAAATCCCGAATCAGTATATTTTAGAGCATTATCAAGTAAATTATCCATAATTTGTTTAAACCTGAAAGGATCAGTATAAATACTTATATCATAATCTTTTTCCTGTTTGTCATAAATCAGATCTATAAATGATGGTTTTTGACTGGAGTATTTTGATAAAAGGTCGAGCATTATCTCTCTTATCGTAAATTTGGATTTATTAATAGTTATATTTTCCACTTCAATTTTTGACAAGTCAATAATGTCATTAATAAGATTAAGCAGATTATTACTGCTCCCTTTAATAATCCCAAGATATTCATCCCGTTCAGTATCATTGATGTCAGGCCTTGCTAACAGATCAGCAAAACCAATAATGGCATTCATAGGGGTTCTAATCTCATGTGACATATTTGCTAAAAATGCTGATTTTAATTTATCTGCTTCTTCTGCTTTTATTTTTGCTTGTTTTAATTCATGTTCATATAGTTTTCGGTCAGTTATATCACGGCAAACAGCAAATATTTTTTCTTTGTTGTCTTCTTTTTCCAATAAAGCATTCATTAATACGTATGTTCTGCTACCATCGGGTCTATCAAAAATTGTTTCTAAATCAGTTATAAAGCCTTTTCTTTTACACTCTTTTATGGCGGTTATTATATCTGTTTTGCATGATTCAGTCGACCAGTCAAGCATTGACCTACCAATTATATTTTCTGCTGAATTAAAACCAATCATTTTCAGATAGGAATCATTTGCATCAATTATTCCGCCCTGATCATCAAGAGTTACCAATCCAGTGTATGTCCTCTCTAATATATAACTAAGTTTAGATTCTGTTTTTATTATCTTTTTCTCAGATACTATTTTTTGTTTAACGTGCTTTAAGGTTTTTTCAAGAATTTGTACTGAAAGATTTGATTTATTTATGTAATCAATTGCACCTGCTCGTAAAGCATCTGTGACGACAGATTCACTTCCATAGCCGGTAAGTAAAATATATTCAGATTTACAACCAATTTCTTTTAACTTTCTAATTACATCAATACCGTTTTCATTTCCTAACAAATAATCTATAAAAATAATATCATGTTTATCTGAATTACATTGTTTAAAGCCCTCTTCACTTGAAATTACAGTCGTTAACTCAATAGATATTTCAGGGATTTTATTAAAAAAACGCCTGAGCAAATTTAGGTCTGCCGGGTTATCATCAATAATTAATATTTTAAGTAAATCTGAGGTCATACAAATTAGTAATTAGTCTATTAGTAATTAGTCATTCGTGACTACTGAGCAGTTCGACATACTCACTATATCACTTTTCGAAATATCGCTGTCATTCTTTGTCATCCTTAGCTTTATGCGTAGGATGGATTGTTATTTGCTTTGTTGTTATTAAATTATTTGGTTATCAAGTTATTCGTTAATCTTACAGTTCTATTTTTTTTAATCACCTAATCAACAAACCCTCAAAACACTAATGTACTAATAACCATCTGATGACTACTAAATGATTATTAATTACAGCTATTAAAACTAATTAGCCTCTGAACGGAAAAGGGTTCGTCATCAAAAACCTGTTTGACTCCAACCCTAAAGGTCAGATATTCAATGATTTCACTCTTTCTGCTGCAGCGTAGCTTTAGCAAAGCGCAGTAGGGACGGGGGCAAAAGTTATTGAAAATCGTAATTTAATGTTTTTTCGTTCAGGCACTAATTCGCTATCTTCGGTGGCATTGTATTTAATGAAAACCAAAAATCTTCCAGTTTGTTTACAACTTCCAGAAATTCATTAATTCTAACAGGTTTGCTAATATAAGCATTTACTCCCAAATTATAGGAATCGACAACATCTTTTTCCTGGTCAGAGGTAGTAAGCATTACTACTGGAATTATTTTTAAGGTTTTATCTTCCCTGATTTCCTTAAGAACCTGTTTACCATCTTTGCGGGGCATATTAATGTCTAGTAAGATTAAATCAGGAATGGGATGTGTTTTTCTGTCATGGTATTTTCCTTCCCCTCTTAAATACTCCATAGCTACAACACCATCACTGGCAATTTGCAAGTTCGTGTTTACCCGCCCTTTTCGAAATGCCCTGATTGTCAATTGTTGATCAGCAGGATTATCTTCAACAAGTAGTACAACAGCTAAGCTGGTTTCCATTTTGTCCATTATTATCATATATTTTTTATTTTTATTGGCTATGTTATAATATTTGGTTGATTCTATAAATTTTAGTTTATATATCAGTATAGATATGGAATCATGGATGACTGGAACAATGGAACACATAAAGTAAGCTTCCCAACCTTCCATTATACCAGCATTCAGTCAGTCGACTTGAAACACAAAATTAAATTTTTAACCATATCCTTTAATATTGCAGCCATTTATTTAGGTTGACTCATCTTTATCAATATATTCATCTAAAGTAATAATAAAACTAGTTCCTTGTCCAACTATTGATTTAACAATAATATTTCCTGAGTGCCTGTCAATTATTTTTTTACAGATTGCCAACCCTATACCAGTTCCCTCATATTCATCGCGGGAATGTAGTCTTTTAAAGGCAGAAAAAATCTGGTCAAAATATTGTTTTTCAATACCTATTCCATTATCTGTAATAGAAATATGGCATTTACCATTTTCTTTTTCCAAAGTAACATTAATAATTGGATCTTTTTCTGATTTAAATTTTAAGGAATTAGTAATTAGGTTTTGAAAAACCCGGTTGAGTTGAACCGGATCTCCCTGAACAATAGGAAGTTCATCAAAAGTTACTGAGGCATTTGTTTCTTTAATCTTTAAATCAAGATCAGATTTTACATTTATCATTATTTTGTTCATATCAACTGCTTCCGCAGAAAAATCAACTCTTCCAGCACGTGATAATTGTAAAAGGTCCTGAATAAGAACATTCATACGTGATGTTGCATCAGTGATAAAATTAATATCCTGGTTAACATCTTCAGATATTTTATCACCTAAATCTTCACTTAATAAATCACAATAGCTTGTAATCGTTCGCAAAGGTTCTCGTAAGTCATGACTGGCAACGTAGTTAAATTCTTCCAGTTCTTTATTATTACGTTCAAGCTCATGTATATAGTATTGCACTTTTCTTTCCGCTATTTTTCGCATTGATACATCTATCGCAATCCCACCAATCAATGTTTGCTTATCTTTTCTGTGGATGGGAAACTTCCAGGTTTCAAATGACCTTAATTTAAAAAGGTTATCATAAATACTGTCCTCAAAATGCTCTATTTTTGACAGGGCTAATTTATCCCTTTGTCTTTCTTCTTTTTCATTTTCCGGATATGAAATGAATAATTGTTTCCCAATCCATTTATTAGCGTTAAAATTTTGAACAAGAAATTGGTTAACAAAGCGATAACTTGAATCAGGATTTTTAATAAAAGCAGCTGCGGGTAAAACATCCATAAAAGTACTAAACTGTTCTTGTGATTCTGCCAATTCTGTCTGGACCCGATTTGTATCAATATCTCTTTTAACTATTTGTTCAAGCATATTGTTGAAACCATCATACAAAGTTCCAATTTCATCATTATAAATTTTGTCTATTCTTGTTGAGAAATCATTGGTTTCGGATATTTTTTCCATTAACGAAGCCAATCTTAAAATTGGTTGAGAAATTATTTTTTGAAAAGAATTTGCCAGCAAAATAATAAATATCCCAACAATGCCACCGGTTATTATCAGAACAATAATATAGCCCCTAACTTTCTGTGTTAAATTCTCAATTGATACCCTTAATAATATGGTACCAAGAAATTCATCTTCATTCCATACCGGTTCAATAATATGAAGTTCTTTCTCAACAAAATGGGAAGAAGATTTTTTTTTAAGTAATTCTTTATTTGAAGCTGGTAAGTTACCATATGAAGCAAAAAATTTACCATTAGCATTATATACTTCTGCATTTTTTATAAAAGTAAGAACACTCAAATTTTCCAGCTGGTTAATAGCTGATTTGCTGTCATCAAAGATTAAAGAATAAAGCAGGTACTCTGACAATAATTTGGCTGTTAAAGAGTTTTGATTAACTAATTCTTTTTTAAAGTTACTGATATTATTAATAGTAATTATAGAAAATCCCAGTATTATAGCAAAGAGGCTGACACTGGCAATTATGGCCATTATTTTTGCCCTTATCGATAAATTATACAAGAATTTCATCTTTTTTTTATAATTATTGTTATTTAGATCATTATAATTATTGTAGCATTCGTTTATTTGGTTATCTGTTTATTTGGTTATCTGTTTATTTGGTTATTTTACGATCTTATTTTTTTCAAATCACCATTCTTCTTATTGTCTAATTACTACTTAATTACCTTAATGGCATTACCTAATAACTGTGAACTTATATAAAAGCCACATTGATCCGCTTCTTTTTTATTGATGTAAAACTTAATATTTTCACCACGTTGGATTAAACCAATCATAACACCTTTCTCTGTATAACCTTTGGCGTCCCCAATAGTGAGAATGGCTTTGTTGTGTGTATACTTAAGAATTGTTGAAATGTCATATCGTTCAGAAGAAGAAATAAACAGAATATTACTACCATTAATCTCATCAATGGATTGTATATTTCTAACGATTACACGCTTATTTTTTATTTTATGTTGATCGGTTGCCAACTTTTTAAGTTTCCCTTTAAAAGGATTGTCACCAATTATAGAGATAATTACGGGATTTTGTGAATTTTTAATATTTGAGTTCTCTGGCCATTCAATAAAACTGGTAATTTTAAATATCATGATTTTTTTTACATCATATTCTTCTATATTACTCTGGGCAATGAGATTACTATTCGTTGTGGTAAGCAAAAACAACCAAACAATAATCCCATAAGTTATTTTAAACTGAATAACAGAAGCAATATTTTTTATTTTTTGGACCATTGCAGATTTATGCTTCTTGTATTTCTATTATATATTGTTGCTTTTCTTATCTAACCAACAAAAATAACATTTTAGTATAAAGAAACAAGTATGAAAAAATAATAAAACTAATATTTTTTCTATATTGCCCGGGAATTTAAATTCTTTTAAATGGTAATATTTGATTCAAAAGTAAGAGTAAGATATGGCGAAACTGATAAAATGGGTTATGCATATTATGGTATTTATCCCCAATATTATGAAGTTGGACGAACTGAATTAATCAGAAATTTTGGACTAAGCTATAAAAAGCTTGAAGATGATGGTATTATGTTGCCTGTTCTTAGTCTGGACATTAAATATTTAAAACCTGCATTTTATGATGATTTACTTACTATAAAAACTAAAATTGTTAATATGCCTGTTGTTCGCATAGAGTTTGAGTATGAAGTATATAATCAAAATAACGAACTATTAAATACTGGAAAAACTACATTAGTATTTATTGATGCTCAAACAAGAAAACCCAGAAAGGCCCCGGAAGACTTTCTTAGGCAGATAGGGGAGTACTTTGAATAGATTAGACAATGTGGAGATTAGGTGATTTGAAGATTGGTATGATGAAATCCTGGGCATCCCTTGTACATTGGGGATTGTTTCGTTTCGCTACTAATGACAACTTCTTAAAAAGAAGCTGTAAGTGAGCAAATTACGAAGATGCGATCTGAAACCCGCCTAGCAGCTTTGAGCGGCTTGGCGGATAAGTTGTCATATCACTTTGTGCGCCCTTTTCTGGGCCTTGTGACTCGCAATGACGAACAATGAATTAAATACTTGTGCCCTGATTAAAAATTTCTTCCTGTAATTACATTAAGTGACTGTGGTAAAATTTTGATTTTCAAATTATTACCAAGGTTTATTGGGTCGCCGTCGATATGGGCTATAAGCTCTTTATCAGATTTAAGTTCCAATTGTTTTGCTTTGTATACTTTGTAGTATTTATTTTTAAGCAAGCGTTTGGTGTACAATTGATAAATAATACCTAATACCCTGTATTTAGGAAAATTGTTTAAAATACAAACATCAATAAGTCCATCGTTAATTTCAGCCAGTGGGGCAATATGAGCTTCATTCCCGAACTGTGATGAATTTGCAAAACTGATCAGAAATGCTTGCTCCTTAATGGGTTTGCCATCAATCACCAGCTTATAGTATTTGCTTTCATATTTTTTGAATTCCTTAAAAATTAGTTCAATATATGACTTAAAACCACGTTTACCATAATTGGCAAACAAATGGGCAATATGTGCATCAAACCCTATACCAGCCATATTTACATAATGAAAATCATTTAGCAGGATGGAATCCATTTTAAACACATTCATTTGATTAATAAGTTTAACGGCTTTTGATATGTTAACCGGTATTTTTAAGAACCTGGCCAGGCCGTTTCCCGATCCTTTGGGGATAATTCCAAAAATTGTATCCGTATTTATTAGGGCACTACTAATTTCATTTACCGTTCCATCACCGCCTACAGCTACCACTATATTAAAATTGTTTTCAATTGCCCATTTTGCTATCTCTTTTCCATGCCCTTGAAAATCTGTGAATTTTATCTCCCAATCAAACAGTTTCCTGTTGGTTTCAGCATTTATTATTTTTTCAAGATTCTTACTTTTTTTAACTCCTGAAACGGGGTTTATGATATAAAGTATTTTTTTTTTCATTTATTTCAGCGTAAAAAAATTAGTATTAATCAATTAAATGGTAAATATTTTATTCGCCAATAAAAGCCAATCATTTCTTAATTTTTTTCGTATTTTTATAGATTAAGTTTGAAGACTAAGTATACTTTACAAATATTATATAAAATTCATCATTTATCAATAAAATTTTCTACAAAAGGAAACAAACCCTGATTTTTGGGCTGGTAATTACATCTGATAAATTATAAATTATTTTAAAAATAATCATATGAAAAAAATATTAATTGTTAGCTTGGTAGCTTTGTTGTTTTTCCCATATTGTTCAAATACTGTAAAGGTTTCGCGTAGTAGTTTTAAAAGTGTGGTTCCTCTTGGTGGGAATATCAAGTTTACTTTTAACCAGGATGTTGTTCCTGATGATAAATTAAATATTTGGGATACAACCCAATATATTGTTTTTGAACCGGCCATATATGGTAAATTTAAATGGAAAACAAAAAGGGAACTGGTATTTTCACCCTATCATTTTTTAAGACCTGCCACGGGTTATAAAGCAAAGTTTAATGATGATATTCCAGGATTAATTATAGAAGATAATGAGTCACTTAATTTTCATACACCTTACCTGGAACTTGAAAGGTTTAGCGCATATTATGCAAAAATACCATTGTATAAAAAAGAGCCGGTTATACGATATGACCTTAAATTTAATTATAAAATAAGGCCGGCAGATTTAAAAAAGAATTTGATCGTAAAATTTGATGGAAAAGAAACTGATTTCGAGTTATTGGGTCATGAACATTCTGATAAAGTATCATTATATCTATCTGATGTTTCTACCGATGATGAATCTCATAATGCAGAAATATATATAAAAAGAGGTTTAAATATCTCGAATATTACTGTAAGTAAAAGTGATATTAAGGAATCAACCAAAATTCTTGATCCAAATGATTTTAAAATAGATAAAGTAAAAGCAAAACATGATGGATTTACCGGGACCCTTACGGTTACAGCAACTCAAGACGTATTAGGTACAAATATCCGTAATTTTATTGAAATCCTGCCAAAGGTAAATTATACAGTGACTGTTAAAGGTCATGAAATTATCATTAAAAGTGATGATTTTGATGTATCCAAAACCTATGTTTTAAACCTTAAAAAAGGCTTAAGTGGTACATTAGGCGGAAAACTGGAATATGAATTTACAGAAGAAATCAGTTTTGGAAAGCTTAAGCCGGAAATAAAAATCCTTAATCCTAAAGCAGAATACCTGAGTGCCAAGGGTTATAAAAATATTGAAGTACGTATTGTTAGTGTACCTGAGGTGAGGGTAAGAATCTCTAAAGTTTATAAAAATAACCTTATCAGTTACCTGAGTAATTCGCGTAGTTATAATTATGATAATTATTATTACGATGATTATTACTCAAGTAGTGCGCGTGATGTGGGTAATTTTGGTGATGTAGTTTGGGAAAAGACTCTTAAAACCACGGATTTACCCAAAAGTAATAGCACACGATTATTTAATTTTACTTTTCAGGATAAAGTGGCACATCTTGAAGGTTTGTATGTTCTTGAAATTAAGTCGAAAAATGATTATTGGGTTAAATCCCGAAAGATTGTTTCTATTTCAGATATTGGATTAATAGCGAAACAAGGTAAAGACAATATAATGATTTTTGCCAATTCCATTAAAACGGCGAAGCCCCTTTCAAATGTAAAAATTGAAGTTACAGGAAAAAATAATCAATCTCTAGGAACAGTTAATACAAATAATGAAGGCTTTGCTATATTTAATATGAAGGAATTCCCGGTATCAGGTTTTGAGCCTGCTATGATTACCGCTAAGCTAAACAATGATTTTAACTTTTTACCATATAATAAAACCAGGGTAGGGACTTCACGATTTGAAATAGGTGGCCGTTCTGATAACCTTGCAGGCTATGATGCCTTTATTTATGGAGATCGTGATATCTACCGCCCGGGTGAAACAGTACATATTTCTACAATTATCCGTGATGAAAACTGGAAAGTACCAGGACAAATCCCTGTTAAATTGAAATTTATTGCACCAAATGGAAAGGTTTTTACAACGATGAAAAAAACATTGAATAAGCATGGTTCGTTTGTAGCAGATATTAAACTATCAACCTCAGCACCTACAGGTGGTTATTCTGCTGAAGTTTATACTTCAACAGGGGTGTACTTGAATTCATCAAGTATTAAGGTGGAAGAATTTGTACCTGACAGGATTAAAGTTGTAGCTAAAGCAAATAGAAAAGACATTTTCTTAAACGAACCTCTAATTTTGGGTTTAAGAGTAAATAATTTATTTGGCCCACCAGCTGTAAACCGCAAATATGAAATACAGCAAAGTATAAAACGAAAGTTTTTTAATGCAAAAGATTACCGTAGTTATAATTTCAGTATCAAAGGAGGTAAAACATATTTCCGATCTAATGTACGTACAGGAAAAACAAATACACAGGGAATGGCTAGTGAAAATTACAAGTTTTCAACTAATTATTCAAACATGGGTGTTTTGCAGTCAGATTATTTTATTACCGTATTTGATGAAACCGGAAGACCTGTAAACCGTAAACTAACTGTGGATATTTATACACAAAAGCTATTTTATGGTATTAATATTCCAGACTATTATAACAAAACAAACCGCATGATGAAAATACCACTAATTGCGGTAGGAAAAAATGGCAAAGCATTAAATGGTGTTCAGGCACAGGTAAAACTTATAAAGCACGAATACCGAACGGTTTTGACAAAATCAGGTAGTTACTACAGGTACAAATCAGAACATGAAGAAATTATCAAACACAATAAAACAATTGTTTTAAATGGTGATAAAACAGTATTTAATTTCACACCGAAAAGTTCAGGAAAATATGAAGTGAGAATATCCAAACCGGGAACAAAAACCTATGTGTCTTCTTCATTTTATGCTTATGGATGGGGTAGTACTACAAATAGCTCGTTTCAGGTAAATACTGAGGGAAATATTGATATTGAACTGGATAAAGAAAAATACCAGGTAGGGGATAAAGCCAAAGTAATTCTAAAAACACCATTTTCAGGAAAAGTTCTGGTTACGGTTGAAAGAAAAAATGTTACAAGGCATTTTTACCTGAATACAGATAAACGGGCAGTATCTTTCGATCTCGATATTAAAGAAGACTTTGTGCCAAATGTTTATGTTTCGGCAACATTAATTAAGGCACATGATGTGTCAGATATCCCATTAACTGTTGCTCATGGTTATGTCCCGGTGATGGTTGAAAATCCAGCTAATGAACTACCGGTTTCTATAAGTTCAGTTAAAAAATCACATTCTAAAACCAAACAAAGGATTACAGTAAAATCAACCCCAAATACAGCTGTAACTGTGGCCGTTGTGGATGAAGGTATATTGCAGGTAACTGGTTTTTCAAGCCCTGATCCATACAGGTTTTTTTATCGAAAACGTGCTTTAGCTGTAAAATCATACGATATTTATCCTTTCTTATTTCCTGAAATTGCTTTAAAAACTGGTAAAGAAGGTGGTGGTGCTGGAGGATTAGGAAAAAGAGTTAATCCAATGACAAATAAAAGGTTTAAATTGGTTTCTTTCTGGAGTGGTATTCTGACAACTGACAAATCCGGCTTTGCATATTACGATGTGAACATTCCACAATTCTCGGGTGACTTACGAATAATGGCTGTGGCATATAAGGATAAAGCATTCGGTGCTTCAACGAACAATATGAAAGTCGCTGATCCTATTGTAATTAGTGCTGCTTTGCCAAGATTTTTAAGTCCTAAAGATACAGTTGAAATGAGTATTACTTTAAGCAATACCACAGCCAAAGCAACGAATAGTGTTGTTAATGTTATCACAACTGGTAAACTAAATGTAAAAGGTGAAAAAAAACAAACCATCAGGCTGGAAGCAAATTCAGAAAAACAAATCTATCTTAAATTGGTAACCGACCCTGTTATTGGTCAGGCAAATGTAAAAATTAGTGTAAATGCTGATGGTAAAACCTATACAAATGAAACAGACATTAGTGTCCGCCCTGCTTCACCTTTACAAAAGATTAGCGGATCCGGTGCTGTGGCTGGTGGGGCAAGCGCTAAAACCAATATGGACCTTTCACGTTTTATGAAACAAAGCATAGATAATAAGCTAATTATTAGCAAGTCACCATTAGTTGAATTTGCCGATGATTTGGATTATCTGATAGGTTATCCTTATGGTTGTGTGGAACAAACTGTTTCAAAGGCATTTCCGCAACTATACTATAATGAGTTAGCTAAAGAAATTACAGGTCAGGCAGGGTTTAATCCAAATTATAATATAAAAGAAGCAATTAGGAAACTGCAATTGATGCAGTTGTATAATGGTGCAATGAGTTATTGGCCGGGACATGGCAGGGAAACTTGGTGGGGTAGTATATTTGCTGCGCATTTTCTTATTGAAGCTAAAAAAGCAGGATACGAAGTTGACCAGTCAATGGTTGATAAGCTATATGATTACATGAAAATGAAGCTTAAAAAGCGAAAAACTATTACTTATTGGTTTAATGGTGCAAAAAATAAAAAAATAGCGCCAAAAGAAGTGGCTTACTCATTGTATGTCATGGCTTTAGCGGGCAAACCAAGGGTTTCCACAATGAATTATTATAAGTCACGAAGAGAACTGTTAAGTTTGGATTCTAAATATCTTCTTGCATCAGCATATGCACTAAGTGGAGATAAAGAAAAATATAAACAAATTTTACCACCAGCATTTGAGGGTGAATTATCTAAACCTGTTTTTGGGGGTAGTTTTCATTCGCCAATACGGGATGAGGCAATTGCACTTAATGCATTGCTGGAAGTTGACCCTGATAACCAACAAATTGGAATTATGGCAAGACACTTATCTGATAAAATGAAGAAAAGGCGGTATATGAATACACAGGAAAGGGTATTTGCATTCCTGGCCATGGGTAAAATTGCACGTGATGCTACAAAAAGCAAGGTCTCAGCAAAAATTTTTAGTGGAAATAAGCAAATAGCTAAATATGAAACCGGAACGGTTACTTTAAAAACCGATAAGTTGGCCGGTGGTGATATTTCGATAGATACAAAGGGTAAAGGAAAATTGTATTATTTTTGGGATGCTGAAGGAATAGCTTTTGATGGATCTTATATACAGGAAGACAATTTTATGAAAGTTCGTAAGACTTTTTACAATAGAAATGGACAGGTACTTACAGGTAATAGCTTTAAACAAAATGATTTGATTGTGATAAGGCTTAGTATTGTAGGTACATCAAGCACAAGTATTGATAATGTTGTGATTTCTGATATATTGCCAGCTGGCTTTGAGATTGAAAACCCAAGGATTAGCTCTGTACCGGGTATGAACTGGATTAAAAATAAAAGCTACCCTGTTTATCAGGATGTGCGTGATGACAGGATTAATTTGTTTGTTACAGTAAATAACAAGGCAAGGCATTACTATTACATTGTACGGGCTGTAACACCGGGTGTATTCCAAATGGGGCCAGTAGGGGCGGATGCAATGTATAATGGTGAATATCACTCATATCATGGCGGAGGTGTGATTAGGATTGAGAGGTAAAAGAATTGACTAATATGCTAATAAAGAATGGAAAATTTATATATTAAAAGCTATCACGGAATTATTCCTAAAGTGTTATTTGATGCTAAAACGGGGAACTGTGAGATATCCGGTGAATCTTCCCCCGCCGATGTGCTTGTTTTTTTTCAAAATCTGAACAACTGGTTTGATGAATACATTGAACGTGTAAAAGGTCCAATATCTTTGACATTAAACTTAAGTTATTTTAATACAAGTAGTTCAAGGGGGATTTTTAAAATTCTTACCATTCTGAAAAAATATCAGGTAGCAGGTGGGGAGGTTAAAGTGACCTGGCACTATGATGAAGATGACCAGGATATGTATGAAGAAATTATTGATCAAAGTGATGTAGCGGAACTTTCAATATTAATAGTTCCAAACTTAATATAAAAGCAAATTAATTGTAAGAATAAAGCAACTAACCAAAATCAAAAACATGAAAAATTTAAATATTGATGATGATTTAGAAAATGAACCCAAAGTGTTATTTAATGCTAAAAACGGGATTTGTACAATATCAGGTCATTGTTATCCGGAAGATGCACATCTTTTTTTTGAAAGATTAAGTAACTGGTTTAAAGAATACTTTGAACAAGTAAAAGGCCCAATTTCATTTATAATAAAACTGAAATATTTTAATACGAGTAGTTCAAGAAGTCTTTTTCGATTA
The DNA here is from genome assembly GCA_039714415.1 of Bacteroidota bacterium. GTDB lineage: Bacteria > Bacteroidota > Bacteroidia > Bacteroidales > NBLH01 > NBLH01. The sequence goes on along the minus strand of JBDLJL010000105.1, from coordinate 4,946 downwards.
CTTACTCTTTTGAAAGGATATCAGGATGATGGTGGTGAGGTTGAAGTGGCCTGGCATTATGATGAAGGTGATGAATATATGTTGGAAGAAATTATTGGTTATGGTGATGAAGCAAATATTTCAATTGAAAAAATTCCAAAAAGTTATAATCTGGAAAAAGAAAGTGCCATTGAAAAAGAATTAATGTTTGACGGCATATGGATTGGTTCGGCAAATGTTACCCTCATAAAACAACTGAAAGGCTATGTTATTCTTCAAGGTAAGGATAAGGCTTCAACCTTTTCAGCACATGGAGTTATTAATGGAAATGAATTAATTTGTCGTGGTAATGGTATTACCAACACAGAAGATCATTTTGTCTATGAAAGTACCATGGTTTTTAAAAGGGAAATACTAACTGATAAATGGAAAACCATTTTCCCTGATGGTAAAGTAAAGGAAGGTAAATACGAATTAAAATTAATTAATTAGTGCATAAAAAGGATTTGGATATCATTTCCGGTCTTAAATCAGGTTTTGAAAAGGCTTATGAACAGTTATTTTTTGATTATTATCCCCAATTAACTGTTTTTGCCAAAATATATGTGCAAGATATTGAAATGGCTAAAGAAATTGTGCAGACTGTTTTTGTACGAATATTTGAAAAAAGAAGAACTATTTCAATTGCAACATCCATTAAATCTTATCTATATCAATCTGTAAAGAATGAATGTCTAAACTTTATAAGGCATGAAAAAATTCATCATGAACATATAGGACAAATAAAGCAACTAGCTGAAAATGATTTCGTTGAATGGTCAGATAAAATGCTTGAAACCGAACTTGAGCATAAAATATTTCAATTGATTAATAATTTGCCTGAAAAATGCCGGAAGGTTTTTAATATGAGCCGCTTTGAAGGGAAAAAGAACCAGGAAATTGCTGAAATATTAAAAATATCAAAACGAACCGTTGAAACTCAAATAAGCAAAGCTCTTAAAATACTTAGAAAAGAGTTACTTTAATTTGTTGTCATTATATACTAATCTTCACAAACAAAGAACGTCTTTGCGAGGGCGTAGCCCGTGGCAATCCCTAACAATCAACCACATGGTCAATTCCTTTTTAGTTCCTGCAAGTCAAAAGACCAAGAAAATGGGTGCACAAGGTGATATGAGAATAAAAACTCACGTAAAGCCGCAAGGACGCAAAGAAAAAAAAATATTTTTGGCGTCTTAACGTCTTAGTATGATAATTGCTTCACTATTAGCAAAATACGGAATAGTTGCCTTTAGTAGGAACGAAGCAGTCCCACCCAATAAGAAAAGTAGCTAATTTTACGTCAATTCAGCAAATTAGCGTACTTTTGGAGATCACTTCTTTTGCTTTTGATGACGAACATAAAAATATTTAAAACGAATACGTGTATTTGATTTTCCATTTGTCATATTATTAGAAATACAATTATTTGTACAAGTGAAAGAAAATAATGAAAATATTACAGAAATTACCCTTTTAAGCTATATAAAAGGAACATTGACCGATGAAGAATCAGATACAGTTAAAAATTGGTTAAATAACTCTGAGGCAAATCAAAAGCAATTAGTTGAACTGAAAAAAATATGGAAACATGCTGCTTTTGGTGTTGATTTTCAATCAATTAGTGCAGCTAAAGACTGGCAAAAGCTAAAAACAAAAATAAAATTCGAAAATGACGAAAAAACAAGTAGTAATATTCGCAACTTGTCTGGTATACAATGGTTTGTAAGAATAGCTGCAATGTTTATTCTTTTTTCAGGTATGGCATATGCAATTTTTGAGGTTTTTAATTTAGGTGGAGCTGATATGATTGTTAGAACAACACAGAATAAAAAAACGAAAATTGTACTTACTGATGGAACAGTTGTAAACCTAAATAAAAATGCTCAACTTTCATATCCTGAGCAGTTTGATAGCAATGTCCGAAAAGTTTATTTGCAAGGTGAAGGATATTTTCAAGTATCAGAAAACAAAGAAAAACCTTTTGTTATTGAAACGGGAAATAATGCAATAATTAAAGTTTTGGGAACGGCATTTAATGTTAAAAATGAACAGATTACAAACAGTGTTAAGGTACACGTTGTAAATGGTAAAGTTTCTTTTTACCAATCTGGAAAGATAGAGGAAAAGGTTATTCTTACCAAAAAACAACAGGCTGAACTTACAAAAGATGGGATTACAAAATCAAAAACCATTAACATAAATTTCCTGAGTTGGAAAACAGGTATCCTTGTTTTTGAAAATGAAAGTTTAGATAAAGTAGTACAGGATCTTTCAAGTCATTATAACATAAGTATTGTTATTAAATCCAAAAATAAAAAAACACAAAAGATTACATCAACTTTTGATAATCAGGAACTGAATGATGTTTTGGAGGAAATAAAGTTATTACTTCATTGGCAATATAAATATCAAAATAATACAATTGTATTTTATTCAGATTGATAATATTTGAATTGCATATACTGAAAAGTATACAGATATCAACCTATTACCGGAAACTTTTAACCCCTTAGTTTTATTATCTAATTATTCACTAATAAAATTAAACGAAATGAGGGGGCATTTTTATATTTTAAGTTTTGTCAATATCATTACACGCGTAATTGCTTTGTCTATATGTATATTTAGTTATAGCATTTCAGTTGCTGCTCAACAAAATTTACTTGATAAAGAAATAGAAGTTTCTGCAAGAATGACAACTATTGAAACTTTTATTAAAATACTTGAGAAAAAGGGTGGTTTTACATTTTCTTATAGCAATAATATAAATGTTCGTAAGAAAATTATGATTTATCCTAAAAAGCGAACTGTAAAACAATTCCTGGATGAGATTTTCCCAAATGGAACAGTAAACTATATTGAAAAGGGAAATAAAATTATTCTTGTACCATCAAAGTCAGGAACATCAAAGCAAAATCAAAAACAATTAATTATTGGAAGGGTCATTGATAAAGACACAAAATCACCACTTATTGGAGTAAATATAGTAATCTGCAGTGAAAATCCTATTAAAGGGGCAAGTACTGATGATAAAGGTTTTTTTCGTATTAATAGTGTACCCATTGGCAGGCATGATATATTACTAAAATATGTTGGTTATAAGGATAGGATTGTCCATAATGTATTGTTGGTTTCAGCGAAGGTACTGAACCTGGATATTGAAATGGAACAATCATTTTATAATATTAATGAAGTAATTGTTCACCCTGATCCGTCAAGGGCAAAACCTGTAAATGATCTTTCTGTTATAAGTGCACGCTCTTTTAACGCCGATGAAGTAACATATTTTCCTGGTTCCATTAATGATGTTTCAAGGGCAGCAGTATCTTTTCCGGGAGTAATATCAAATAACGATGGTCAAAACCATATTATAATAAGGGGAAATAGCCCAAAAGGGCTTCAATGGAAAATAGAAGGAATAGAGGTTCCTAATCTTAATCATTTCGCTGAGGTTGGTGCTTCTGGAGGAGGGGTAAGTATTTTAAGTAATAATATGTTTAGCCATTCTGACTTTTTAACGGGTGCATTTCCGGCTGAATATGGTAATGCTTTATCTGGTGTTTTTGACCTTCGATTACGATCTGGCAATAATGAAAAACACGAACGAAGCTTTCAAATAGGGTTAATTGGTACGGAGTTAATGTTGGAAGGTCCTATAAAAAAGGGCACTAATGCTACTTATATAGGTCATTATAGATATACTACACTAAAGCTAGCCCAGGAACTAGGTGCTCCTATAAAGAACCTCCCGGTATTTCAGGATCTGTCTTTCAAATTATTTTTACCAACGAATAAATTTGGAACTTTTTCCGTATTTGGAATTGGCGGGATCAGTAACGAAGTGGTTGAATATGAATACGACTGGACTTCCGATATGGGTGTTATTGGAGTTTCAAATGTTTATAACATAAATTCAAAAACCTTTATTAAAAGCATTATTGCCTTTTCGGGATGGAAATATACCTGGGATTCAGAGAAAAATATAGCGACTTCAGAAAACCCTATTGACTATAAGGTTCACAATGATATTACGGAATATAGCCCCAAAGCAACCTTTTGTATTAACAGGGCTTTTAATATCAAACATAAAATTAAACTGGGTTTAGTTTATGATTTTACGCTTAATAATACTCATATGGGATGGTACTCTGACACCCTATATAATATGGCCAGTAATCCTGAACATCCTGATTATTCCAGCAATATTATTTATGAACATGTATATTCAGATACTAGTGGCAATACTGCTACCTTACAGGCATTTGTTAATTGGAAGTATCGTGTAAACAAAAAAATAACGGTAAATTCAGGGATTCATTTTTTAAAGTATTTTCTTAATAGTCATTATTACATTGAACCAAGACTTGCTTTATACTGGCAGTTTTTTCCAAAACATTCAATTAGTGCAGCATTTGGTGTACACAGCCGTAAAGAATCATTTACGCTTTATACAGGAACAAAAAAATTATACGATGGTGCAAAAATTCATCCCAATATCGATCTTGAATTAACTAAAGCACAGCATTATGTTTTGGGTTATAACTTCTATATTACTAATGATTTACGTGCAAATATTGAAGCGTATTATCAACATCTTTATGATATTCCAGTTTATCCCTTTCCGCCATATTTTTCTACCATTAATATGGATTATGGTTTTGAAGGGAATATACTTATAAATAGGGGTACTGGATACAATAAAGGGGTTGAATTGTTAGTAGAAAAATTCTTTTCAAATGGTTATTATTTTATGGTGAATGGTACCTTATACGAATCAAAATATAAAAACTACCTTGGTGATGAATTTGATACAAGGTATAATGGCTTATATGCTGCCAACGGTATACTGAGAAAAGAGTTCAAAGTTGGAAAGAGCAGACAACATTGGCTGGGTATAAGTGCGAGATTGATATATACCGGTGGAA
>JBDLJL010000104.1:0-18950 GCA_039714415.1 Bacteroidota bacterium | reverse complement strand
CCATTTTTCTATTTGTCCAACCACCTTGTTCTTCTAATACCTGTGGAGTATCCCAATGGAAAATAGTTACCCAGGGTTCAATGCCTAAAGTAAGGCACTCGTCAATTACATTATGATAATACTGAACACCTAATGGGTTAATCTCACCAATACCCTTAGGGAAAATTCTTGACCAGGATAAAGAGAATCTGAATATGCCAAAATTCATATTTTTAACAAGTTGTATGTCGTTTTTATATTTATGATAAAAATCTGTTGCGACATCACCTGTTTCACCTCTTTCAATTTTACCTTTTGTGTGTGAAAATCGATCCCAGACTGATTCGCCTTTTCCATCAAGATTCCATGCTCCTTCAGTTTGATAAGAAGCTTGTGCAACTCCCCATTTAAAATCTTTCCCAAAATCTGCTTTAACTAATCCCGGAGTTATTGGCTGTTTAGAAAGCTTATTAGCAATTAAATAATCACTTAATAAAAGCCCTCCTGTTGTCAGGGCTGAGGTCTTGATCCAGTTTCTTCTATTCATATTGTTTGTTTAAAATAAACCTTAATATTGCAGTTTTATGTTATTGAAAAATGAATTTTAATCGACTAATTTATGAAATTTTAATCTGTTTTAATTTTTTATCCTTTGTTAAGATAGAATTACATCAAAATGCTTGTTTTTATATAAAATTGATACTTTTACGCTTTTGTTTTTTTAACATGAATTGAAAAGGCTATAATATGGGTAAATTTCAACATAAATATGGCGCAACATTTCCGGTTTCTGCAACTTTATACAAAAAAACGCAAAATGTTGTTGAATCAGTTAGGCAAAATCCTGAAGGTTTAGCTAAGCGGGATGTGGTTGTGGAAGTTGTAAATGAATTAACGACTGAAGGTCTTGAATATTTCTTTCATTATTCTTTAAAAATTATTGGAATGAATATGATTGCAAAAAAGGCAATTAAAACCGGAATGGCTGCATCAAAAAGTACTGTGAAATTATTGAGTAAAAAATTTATCCGAGCACTTAATGATAAACAGTTGCTGGCCACTATCGATTTCATTGATGGGTTTGTATCAAATTAGATTTTTTGTCATCCAGTATATTGAATGTTAAAAATCAATTAACTAATTACCAGCTACTAATATACCAATTACTAATATATGAAAGTTTTTAAATTTGGCGGAACATCGGTTGGATCTGCAGCTAAAATCAAAAATGTTGCTGACATAATTAATACTGAGGATGAGAAAATTGTTGTTTTGTCTGCAATGTCTGGTACAACAAACAGTTTGGAAGAAATATCAGGTTTTCTTTTAGCTGGAAAAAAAGAAGAAGCTGTAGTTCAGATTGAGCTGTTAAAAAAGAAATACAATAACATTGTAGAGGATTTATTTAATTCTGATGAAGGTATATCAGAAGGTAATGAATTAATAAAACAACATTTCAACTATTTGTTGTCATTTACCCGGGATGTTTTTACACTGTTTGAAGAACGTTCCGTTTTGGCACAAGGTGAATTAATCTCAACTGCATTACTTAGCTTGTATTTGAACGAAAAGAAAATTAAATCGGTTATTATTCCGGCTCTTAATTTTATGCGGATTGATAAAAGTTTAGAGCCTGATGAGTATTACATCAGGGAAAATTTGAAGCGAGAACTAGCACAATATCCGGATCAGAATATTTTTATAACACAAGGCTATATTTGCAGAAATGCATTTGGTGAAATAGACAACCTAAAACGCGGAGGTAGTGATTATTCAGCTTCTTTAATTGGGGCTCAACTTGAAGCAGATGAAATTCAAATATGGACAGATATTGATGGTTTCCATAACAATGATCCACGCTATGTGGAAGGAACCTTTCCTATAAAAGAGCTTTCTTTTGATGAAGCGGCTGAGTTAGCTTATTTTGGTGCGAAAATACTTCATCCTTCGAGTGTGCTTCCTGCAAAAATTAAAAATATTCCGGTATGGTTAAAAAATACGATGCAACCAGAAGAAGATGGTACTCTCATTACTGAAAAACTAATAGAAGGTGAAATAAAAGCGGTTGCAGCTAAGGATGGAATCACTGCCATTAAAATAAAATCCGGACGCATGCTTTTGGCCCACGGTTTTTTACGCAGAGTATTCGAAGTGTTTGAACGATACGAAACGCCAATTGATATGATAACTACTTCTGAAATTGCTGTTTCTGTTACCATAGACAATCCAAAATACCTTACCGAAATAATAAAAGAACTGGAGGCATATGCAAAAGTTGAAGTTGATGATGAGCAGACAATTATCTGTGCGGTAGGGAATTTAATTGCTGAAGAAAAAGGTATTGCACTTAAAGTGATTCAGGCGCTTGAAAATATCCCATTGAGGATGATTTCGTATGGGGGTAGCAAGCATAATATCTCAGTTCTTGTGAACTTAAAAGATAAGGTTAGTGCATTAAACGAGTTGAATGACAAACTTTTTTAATTTTAAGCTGAAAGTTATGTTTGGAAAGAAAGAAATTGAAATATTTAAAGAATTGGAAACTCCATTCTTTTATTATAATACCAATCGTTTAAAAGAAACTCTTAACAAAGTAAAAAGTGCATCAGGCAAGCTTGGCTATATTGTACACTATGCCATGAAAGCGAATGCTAATAATAAATTGTTAGGGATAATTAAAGATTTTGGTTTTGGGGCTGATTGTGTTAGTGGTAATGAGGTGAAAAAAGCTATAGATGTGGGTTTCAATCCGAAAAAAGTAGTTTTTGCCGGGGTGGGTAAATCAGATAAAGAAATTAACCTTTCACTTGATAATGATATATTCGCTTTTAACTGTGAATCACTTCAGGAAATTGAGGTAATTAATGAACTAGCTGAAAAAAAAGAAAAAATTGCCAATATTGCCATTAGGATAAATCCGAATGTGAATGCAAATACCCATCACTATATAACTACTGGCCTGGAAGAGAACAAATTCGGCCTGAATTCCTGGGAGTTTGATAAACTATTTGAACTGCTTCGTAAAGTAGAGAATGTCAGGCTGGTAGGTTTGCATTTTCATATTGGTTCACAAATAACGGATCTTAATGTTTTCAAAAATTTATGTTTAAGGGTTAATGAAATACAGAAGGTGTTTATTAATAACCAGTTTATTGTTGATCATATAAATGTAGGTGGCGGATTGGGAGTTGATTATGAACATCCTGACAATGATGACTTTCCTGATTTTGAAGCTTTTTTCAGCCTTTTTAAAAGGTTTTTGGATTTAAAACATGGACAGGAACTCCATTTTGAATTAGGCAGAGCAATGATTGCTCGTGCAGGTGACTTGATTTCCAGAGTGTTGTATGTTAAAAATGGAGTAAACACCAATTTTGCCATCTTAGATGCCGGTATGACCGAGTTAATTCGTCCGGCACTTTATCAGGCTTTTCATAAAATTGAAAACCTAAGTTCTAATGCCGGGATTGAGTTTTATGATGTGGTGGGCCCAATTTGTGAGTCTTCTGATACTTTTGGTAAAACTGTTCAGATGAAAGAAACCAAAAGAGGTGATTTAGTGGCTTTAAGAATGGTTGGTGCCTATGGCGAAGTTATGGCTTCACAGTACAATTTAAGAGATTTAGCAAAAGCTTATTATTCAGATGAGTTGTATGATTACTAAATATTGACCTATGAAAGTGTCAGGTAAGTTTTAAAATATACGAAAGTTACATAGATATCTTGGTGTAGTAATGGGTATTCAGTTTTTGCTATGGACAATTGGTGGTTTATATTTTGCATGATCTGATATTGATGAAATTCATGTCTTAAAAATTTCAAACCTCTCAATTTTTCTTATTCACTAAAAAGACCCTCGTCTCTTACAAGCATTAGTATTGCTGAATGTGATACAATCAAATATTTTTCTTCTTTAAATATAATTTCATAGGCGCTTTGCTGCAGATAAACCGCTAGGTCCCCAACCTGGGGTTGTAAAGGGACATATTTTACATTATCTGATTTATCCTTCCAGGCTTCATCATAGTCCTGAATTGCAGGAATGGGGTAACCTGGGCCAACTTTAATAACATATCCGGAATATAATTTTTCCTTTTGTTGGACCCCAGGTGGCAGAAATAAGCCGGATTTAGTTTTTTCACTAAGAGTTTTGGGCTTGATTAAAACCTTGTCGCCAACAACAATTATTTTTTCAAGATCCTTTTCAGAAATTATTAGGGACATAAACAATATTTATACGGCAAATATATATACTATCTTCAAAGAATTACATACAAAAGTTTAGAAAATAAATTTTATTATTTTTATAAGTGTATTACATTTGTAATCATGTGATATTTAAAGAAATAAAAAAGAGAATAATATCCGTAAGTCTCATAAATGTAAAAATATTTATTTTAATTAGGAAAAGAAATGATTAACGATTAGCGATTGCAGATGTACGATTACTTGAATTTGGAGACATAGTAAGTCTAGTAATCGTAAATCGCATATGCGAAATAAAAATTATAACAATAAAACAATTTAGCAATTTAAATTATAGTTTGATATACAGGAAAATTATATCGGTTTTTCTCTTACTTATGTATTTTGTTGCATGGGTTAGGCCTGTTATGCCATTTATTGAATATGAAATAAATAAAAAATATATTGCGGAAGTTCTTTGTGAGAATAAGGATAAACCTGAAATGAAGGGTAATGGTAAATGCCATTTAAAAAAGCCATTTAAAAAAGCAAATAATGAACCGGTTGAACAATCAGCTCCGGCACCCATTTTTTCAAGAGTAGAGGAGTTAACCACTCTATTGTTTGAAAAAAAGTTACAATGTTTGAATCCAATTCCTATAAATAATACTCTAGTTCCTTATATAGAGAACTATCAATTTATATTCAATAGAAAAATTTTCCATCCACCCAAATTCATAATTTAATTACTGCCTATAATAAAAAAAAGTAATCAACTTAATTGTTAATCTTAATAGAATGAAAAAATATATATTTAAACTGTTATTTTTATTCATGATTTTTAATACCGTCGACCTTAATGGTCAAAAGGAAATAAAAATTGCTGAAATTTTGGTGTCAGGAGATAAAATTGAATATCCAGAGTCAAAAATTACAGATGAGCAGATACAATTGATAGCACCACGGGATATTGGTGATATTTTTAAATCAATTACCGGTTTTGGTGTGATTAAACGTGGTGGTTATGCTATGGAACCCGTTTTTCGTTCCTTTAAAATGGAGCAATTGAACATGATGTTTGATGGTTGTTTAAAAATGGCACCTGCCTGTCCAAACCGTATGGATCCTAATACGACACATGTTAACCCAGGTGAAATTGAGAAAATTGAAATTGTTAAAGGGCCGTATAGTGTTAGGTCTGGACAAACAATGGGTGGTATTATCAATATTATTACCAAACGACCACATTATACTGAGAAATTGGAATTTCATGGAGAAGGTGTGCTTGGGTATGAAACAAATGGAGAAGGAAAAACAGGTAGGATTGCATTGGGTGCTGGTAATAATAAAATTGATTTTTTTGTAACCGGTGGAATGAAGGATTATGGTAATTATAAAAGTGGTTGGGGGCAGGAAATTGCGTCATCTTTTAAAAACTATGATTATGCAACTAAACTTGGCTTGAATATTAAATCTAATCAACGAGTTCAGTTAAGCTGGAGGCAATCATTTGCTAAAGATGTTTTGCATGCAGCATTGCCTATGGACACAGAATCAGATGAAAGTAGTGCATTTACATTTGATTACTCGGCACAAAAAATTAGTGATTTAATTTTTACCATAAATTTAAAAGCATATTATAATGATATTGATCATGTAATGAGTAATACACTGCGGCCAAACTATAATGTAGTACATGCTGTTACACCTGTTTTTTCAACATCATATGGTGGTAAATTTGAAATTGGATTATCTCCTACAGAAAATAACTTTGTATATATTGGCACTGATTATAATTATATTGGAAAAGATGGTAGTAGAACCCGTGATGTATATGTAAATGCTTGTTCCGGAATGCCTGTTCCTAATCCGCCCAGGGTGTTTGTCGACAAGGTCTGGCAAAATTCCAATACATCGATTATTGGATTTTATGTGGAAAATAAAAATAAGCTAAATGAGCAGATAAGTTTAAATGCAGGTCTAAGGTTTGATCTGAGCCAGGGAGAGATACTTGATCCTGAAGAAGATTTTTTTAATCTATATGGAAGTGATTTAAGTACAGAAACCCTGACAGATGTAAGTGGGATGATTAGTTTGAATTATGTTATTAATAAGCAGTATGATTTGCAATTAGCTATTGGTAGGGGAGTGCGGGCTCCTAAAATTACCGAAAGGTATATTAATCATTTTAGTATTGGTATGGATGCCTATGAGTATGTTGGTGACCCGTTTTTAAAATCTGAAAAAAATAACCAGGTGGATTTAACCTTAACCAAAGCAGGTGAAACTTTTGCTTTTCAGGCTAATGTATTTTACTCTTATATGAATGATTATATTTCAGCTTATGTTGATGAAACAATCAATAAAAAATTTCTGCCCTGTAACCCACCGGCAAATGCAAAGAGGTTTGTAAACATTGATAAAGCAACACAATATGGCTTTGAGCTTTCCGCCAGTTATAAGATTATGGAGAACTTGTCAATTGATGGAAATGTATATTATACGCATGCACAGAATCATGATTTTGACCAGCCATTAGCTGAAATTACGCCCTTAAGTAGTACTGTTTCTGTAAATTATAAAAGAGAAAAGTTTTTTGGTGTTTTAAATGCCCGTTTTGTGGCCGAACAAAACAGGATTTCTGAAAAGTTTAATGAAAGTCCATCCGATGCATTTAATACATTGGACTTAAAGCTTGGTTATAAGCCATGGAAATACCTTGAAATTGATTTGGGTGTAAATAATATTTTTGATGCTAATTATTATGAGCATTTAAGTAGGCCATACAAAAATATGGATCAGGCAAGCTTATTTTTTGAACCTGGTAGGAATTTTTTGATTACAATACGTGCTAAGTTTTAGGGATTAATAATCTAGGAATTCGCATTATAAAATTGTCAAGGCAACCCTAATTATTAAAGTAAGGGTTGCTTCGGTATTTTTTGCCTTTTATCATAATGAGCTAAACTATTTATCCCCACCAAATTTGAATAAAATTCCACTGATAATACTAAGCGATCCTGCAATGATTCCTGCATATTCTATACCTGCCAATGGAACAATAAAAAGACTGATTAACAGTGCTCCAATCGCTGAACCAAACAAATCAGCACTATAAATTCCCCCAGCTATTTTTGATGCTTCACCTTTAGCTAAATTCCCGGCAAGATAGAATTCAAAGCCTGCAACAGTTGAAGTGAACAAGGTTAATGTGAAAAATATGAAATAGTTAACAAGAGTAGAACTTATGTTTTTCCCTAAATAGATAAAAATAAAAGGCTGTGTTATTATTAAAATACCAAGAATAAATTGTGTAAGGATAAAGCTTTTATGAGGATTCCATGAAACATATTTAGGGATTAACCAGGCTCCAACAGCTAAACCAAACATAAAGGTCATAATAATAAAACTTAGGATACCATAGATATTCCCATAAATTATTTGAAATGAAAACAGGATTAATAATTCACCGGATAAAGATGCAAAACCACCTGTGAACATGCTGAAATTTATATAATTCATGTTTTTAGTAATAAACAGGAATATAATAAGCAAGCTAATTGCCAAAATCCAGTAATTCGTTTTAAATCGGCTCAATTGAGATTTTATCTGTATTAGATAAGATCTAGGCTTAAAATCCTGGTTGATATTCACGTCTTTATTTATCCTGTCAATGATTAAATCAGATCTCTGTTTTATTGAAAAATCATCCAAATAATAACTAATATATTCATTTTCAATTTGTTTTTTGTTTGTTTTTTGAACGATATTAAGATCGATATCCGCGTTAGAGGCTAAAAAGTAATCTTTTTCACCGGGAATAATTAATATATTCTTAAAAACAGCATCCATAGTTGCATATAGGACGGAAAGTGTTTCTTCCGCCTCGTAGCTTAAATAATTTGCACTTGAAGGCAATTGTGTTCTCACTATTCCATTTTTATTTAAGTGGGTTTTTAGTAGTTTCATAAACTCAAGTGTATAAAATCGGTTTGTTTCTGTAGTTGAAGGTTCAGCTACATTAACCAGAATAATATCATATTTTTTTGTGTTTTGTGATAAATACAATCGTGGGTCAATATTTATTATGTGAATTATATTATTATCAGAAAGCTGGACAAATTTTTCGCCCGTATTAATTATTTCCGGGTTTATTTCCAGGTAGTCAATTCTTTCCAAAGGATATTTTAACAGTTCATTAATTTGCCCGCTAATGCCACCGGATATAAGCAACACTTCTTTAGGTGAAGGGTGTTGTACCATTGCAAAATGTACAGCTTCCTCATTTTCTGCGATATTACCATTTCCTGAGCCATCAGGGTTTGAAGAAAAGAGGAAACCTCCATTTTGATAAAAATTAATTTGATCACCACTTTTTGTTAAAGTTACACTTCCGTATGGGGAATTTTTTTGATGGATAATTTTTTGGTTCACAAATAAAAACTCTTTTACAAAACGTTCAGTTTGGAAATAAAACAAACTAAGGACTATTATTAGTGCGGTAATATTAATTAGTATAATTTTAGGGTTGTAGATAGTATTACTTAATAACCAGCTTGCAGAAAATACATTAAGCATAAGCAAAATTGATAATGACTGAAAACTATTAATAGTATAAATAAGTATAAAATTAAAAAGTAGACCCCCAAATACACTACCCAGAGATTCAAAGGAATAAGTCAGATGAATTTTATTTGATTTGTATGCTTTAGTAAATAAGTGGCTTAGTAAGCTGAAAGAAAATCCGGAAAAAAGGCATAAAGGAATTAACAGTAAAAATGAGCTAAAAGTAATTTGAGTCAATCCAACCTCAGTTCCCGGCAGAAAAACAATATTCTTTAGATAAATTAATAAAAATAAGGTGATGATTGGTAAAAAAGCTAAGCTGTATTGTAAAATTGCCAGTGTTCTGATTGGATTAATGACTTTTTTAGCCTTTTTCCCGATGAATGCACCCAATCCGGTAATAAATAACCAATTGGAAAGTATTATACCGATAATAAGTTCATTACCGGAAAACACAGTTATAAATTCTCTTAATAGAACAATTTGAGTGATAAAAGTGGTGATTCCCAGACTGATGCCGGCAAGTTTTAATCGTGGTTTAATATTTTCAGGAATAAAAAAAACAGTATCTATATCCTGTGTTTTATTTTGTGATTTTTTAAATAGTTTTAGGAAATAGCTCAAATGCCAAATAATATGGAAAATTGCAATTAGAAAGAGGGCTATGCCAAATTCCACATGAAGAAAAGTTATATCATCAATAATAGAAATATCCCAATCATAGTTTATCTGCAAAATCATGTAAATACCAAGAATACCAGTTGCAAGGAAACTTACTAAGAGTATTGTGTTCCAAAACCTGCGATGATAAACCTTGTTCAAAATGCCGGATTTAACCAGTAAATAACTCAATCCATACAGCAATAATGAAATGGTCGTTATGGCAATTAAATCATACTTTTCCTGCATATTATCTGATCTAGGAATTTATGCTATTTTTATTCTCGTGGTTCTAAGAAAATTTACTGATTTTAGAAATCACAAGTAACAAATTGCAAAATACAAATAAATCCCAATTATCAAATGGCTAAATTTCAAACAGTTTGAAGTTTGGATTTTTAGAGCTTACCTTTATTCTTCTTCAAAAACGATAGCCTCATATACATAAAGCTCTGCATATTTTAATTCCGTTAAGGGTATTCCTGCTTTGTATTTTGCACAATAATTCACAAATTCTTTGTTAGTCCATTTGTTATTGGTGGCCACTTGGGGTAACAGTGTTCCTTTTCGATAACCTTTTTTAATATAAATACCATGTTTACCTACTTCAACGTCATCAATTGAATTAATCTTTTTCATGGGTGTTAAAACTGAAATTTCAATTTTAAGATTATTAATTTCATCTGAACTTACAGCATTAAAACGTGGGTCTTGAGTAGCTGCTGCTATGGCCATATTCTGTACAACTTTATATAGTGGTAAATCTGGTGAAAAATTACCAATACAGCCACGAAGTTTGTGTTCTTTATTCAATGTAACAAATGCACCACATGAGGTTTTTAATACATTGGACAAATTATTTGTATCAATTAGCTGAGTTGAGGTTTTATTTAAATGAGATACAATTGAATTTCGGGCTATTTTTAATAAAGTTTCTTTGTCTGACTTTTTAAATTTAAAACCAAAAGAAGTTTTCGTAGCTTTTTCTGTTACTGAGAATGCATAATAACCAACCACTCGGTCTTTTCCTCCATATTTTGAGTCACCTGAATTTTTATACTGAATGGCATGGTAGCTTAAATCTTTATTGTCTTTTGTAATGTATAAAAGTGTTAATATGGCACTGTATCCACACATGCTTGTAGCCAAATTGGGAGTGTGTTTTTCTGCATTTATTTTCACCTGTTTAATTAATTTATCCGGACTGTTTTTTAAAATAGCATTACAACTTAATTTGTCAACAATATTGGCATCATTGTAATTTGGAAAGTGTGAAAAATCAGAACTGATTACAAAAAGGTTTTCACTATTGAAATATGGTTTTAAAATTGAGGCAATTTGACTAATCGTTTTTTCTGATTGTGTTCCAATAATAACTGGAATAATTTTAAAATCGTAGTTTAATTTGTATTGTAAAAAAGGGATTTGGGTTTCCAAACAATGCTCTTGTTCATGAGCTTCCGGATGGTAAGAAATAAGCTTATTCTTTTTAATCAGTTCATTAGCAAGTTTTAAATCTACTTTTACCTCCCCCAAAGGACTTTCATAATTTCCTGTATTATAAATTGAAGCCCCGTTAAATGATACATAATGGCTTGGGCCGATAAGAAAAATCCTTTTATACTTCTTTTTTATATCAAGCTGGTTAAAAGCACTTGCAGCAACTTCCCCTGAAAAAACATATCCGGCATGAGGAGAGATAATGGCCAAAACATTGTTTGTTTTAGGTGGTTTTGCTTTTGCGAAATGTTCTACCAATTGATTTTTTAACTCATTTTTATCCTGGGGGTAAAATTTCCCGGCAACGACTGCTTTTCTATTAATAAGTTTTTTTGAGTCTTCCTGAGCATTACATGAAAACTGAATTAAACTTAAAATGAATGAACCAATGATAATGATTTGTTTTATTTTCATCCGTTTATTTTAATTATTTTTAATTACCGGATATCTGTTCCGCTAGATCGGAAGAACCGCATAATTAAAATAATCATTTTCGTATGTGTTTAATAATTATTTTAATCATGCTTGTTTCATCTTTTCTCATTTATTATAAAGATAAGAAATCGTTAAAATGAAACAAAACATTAAGTAAGAAATAATTAATAATTTATTTTAGCTACATAGTTGAAGTTGATAAAATAAAATATAAATTTGCAGTTAAAATAATTTGGATTATAAAAGAAAGTTTTTTTTGATAAAACCATTTACAATTCAAACAAAGCATGTATCACCCACTGATAACATATAAATCTGAAAATAAAGTGCCAGTTAAAAGGCATATTCGTAAGATTTTGATACTAAACGTACTACGCGATAATAAGAGGCTGTCTTTTTCTGATATTGCAAGGATAAGCAATTTTAGTTTGCCTATGGTATCTGAATTGGTGAAAGAGTTAATTGCAGAGGGTTATGTTATGCATATTGAACAGGATGGTTTAAAAGTAGGTCGGCCAGCAAATTTTGTGAAAATAAATCCTGTCTCTGCTTATATTGTTGGTGTTGAGGTCAATAGTCAATTTGTTAACATGGTTGTTGTTAATATGGACGAGGAAATTGTTGCAAAAAAAACAATTCCGGTGTTCAACCTGGAGCATAAGGAACAATTTGTTGAGAAAATTAGCAAAACAATAAATGTTTTATTAGCAGAATTAAATATTTTAAAAAATAAACTAGTTGGTGTAGGTATTGCCATTACCGGAATGGTTAATACAAATACAGGTGAAAGCTTTACGCTTTTAAATTTTGAGGAAAAACCTACTTGTAAAGTATTTGAAGAAGTAATTGGCGTTTATACCAAAATTGACAATGATGTAAATGCACTTACCTTGGCTGAAATGCGATTTGGCCAGGCGAAGGGCAAAAAAAATATTGCCTGTCTGTATATTGGTTATGGTATCGGAATGGGATTTGTTTTAAATGGGAATCTTTATCGTGGAGAAAGTGGTTTTGCAGGAGAATTTGGCCATACAAATGTGTCAGGAAATAAAAAACTTTGTAGATGTGGAAAAAAAGGTTGTCTTGAAACAGTTGCAAGTGGTTGGGCTTTGAGTAAAATAGCAAAAGAAAGATTGGAAAACGGTGAAGATAGCAGGTTGTTGGAAGAATATAAAAACTATCTTGATAAAATTACATATGATGCCATTATTGATTATGCTTTAATGGGAGACCAATTTGCAATTGAATTGATAGAAGAATCGGGAAAACATATTGGAAAAAATCTTTCAGATTTTATTAATCTTTTCAACCCTGAATTGGTTATTATTGGTAGTAAAGGTGCTTATGCCGGTGAATTATTGCTTTTCCCGATTAAAGCCGAAGCTGTAAAACATACCCTTCGTGAACTATATGAGGATACTTATATCGTGAGTTCACATTTAGGGAAAGATGCTGCTGCTTTAGGTGCTGCTTCATTAATTATTGAGGAAGCATTTAATTTAAATAGTGTAAAAGTTGAAGATTATGTATAATAAAATGTAATGCAAAACTATAATTAGCAGTGTAAAATAATATATTTCTTGTCCTGTTTTAAAATAGGGCGTTATGATATAAGGTGGGCTCTAAAAATTAAAAATTCAAAGCCTGTTACGCTACTGCGGAAGCTTTCAAATTTTTCAAAGCTCGAGTTTACTCTTGTAAATGCGCTGTGCTGAGCTAGTCGAAGCAAGTGTTT
This sequence comes from Bacteroidota bacterium, assembly GCA_039714415.1. Lineage (GTDB taxonomy): Bacteria > Bacteroidota > Bacteroidia > Bacteroidales > NBLH01 > NBLH01. Next base: position 5,890 of record JBDLJL010000104.1, on the reverse strand, counting down.
TGAAAAATTTGAGTAACGCAGAACTATATCTTGAACACAAATAAAATTATTTAAAATTTGTGAAAAAATTTGAATTGTTAGAGGTTACCAAAAGTATTCACGTTTATTAAAAAAAAAGAATAATAACTTAAGTTAAATAATAAAATATAAGTATGAAACCAACATTATTAATATTAGCTGCCGGAATGGGTAGTCGTTATGGCGGATTAAAACAACTGGATGAAATTGGTCCGTCAGGTGAAACAATAATGGATTATTCAATTTACGACGCAAAACGCGCAGGTTTTGCTAAAGTTGTATTTGTAATAAGAAAATCTCTGGAACAAGATTTTAAAGAAAAGATATTTTCTAAATATGAAAGTTTTATTGAAATTGATTATGTTTTTCAGGAATTGGATAATTTGCCTGAAGGTATGTCAGTACCTGAAGGAAGGGAAAAACCATGGGGGACGGCTCATGCTGTTTTGGTAGCAGAACCTAAAATTAATGAACCTTTTGCCGTACTTAATGCTGATGATTTTTACGGCGCTGATTCATTTACCGTTATGGCTTCTTTTCTGCAAGCACTTGACGCCGATAATGATTATACATATTGCTTACTGGCTTATAAACTAAATAATACACTCTCAGAGCATGGGACAGTTTCCAGGGGTATTTGTGAACTTGACAAAAATAATTATTTGGAAAAGGTAGTTGAGCATACAAAAATTTATAAGGAAGGGGATAGTATACTGAGTGAAATGGATGGCAATATTGTTAAACTGGCTGAAAATGCTCCTGCTTCGATGAATCTTATGGGCTTTACACCTTCAGCCTTTCAATATTTTAAATATTATTTTAATGAGTTTTTTGATGAAAACAGTAAAAATTTGAAAGCTGAATTTTATTTACCCTCATTACTTACTAATATTATAAAAAGCGGACAGGGAAAAGTTAGGGTTTTGCCTAGTAATGAGAGGTGGTTTGGTGTAACATATCAGGAGGATAGGGAATTTGTAGTTAAAAACATAAATGCGAAAGTTGATGCAGGAGAATATCCTAAAAAGCTTTTTTAAAAGTAAGATGTATTTTATTGTACGGAACAGGAAATGGATACTAATGTACGGTTTCCTGTTTTTGGTTTTATGTGTATTCGCTATTTATATTTCAGATAAACTTATTTTAAAATCTTCAAAATACGTCTATACTTCAGTTGGTAATATACCTTACAACAAAGTTGGACTTGTTTTGGGTACATCAAAATTTTTGAAAAATAATCATGTTAATTTATACTATAAATACAGGGTTAACGCCACGGTTAATTTATATAAAAGCAAGAAAATTGATTATGTACTCATAAGTGGTGATAATTCAACTAAAGATTATAATGAACCAGCAGATTTTAAATCTGATTTAATAAAGCTAGGCATACCTGAAGAAAAAATTGTACTTGATTATGCTGGTTTTAGAACTTTTGATTCTGTTATCCGTAGTAGAGAGGTGTTTAGTCAGAATTCAATTACCATTATATCGCAAAAGTTTCATAATGAGCGAGCTGTTTTCATTGCAAGAAAAAATAACATAAATGCAATAGGCTATAATGCAAAGGATGTTAGCAGGCATTATGGCTTTAAAACGATGTTTCGTGAAAAGTTTGCAAGAGTCAAAACCATCCTGGATATCTATTTATTAAAAACAAGACCCCGTTTTTTAGGTAAGAAAATCAAAATAGGGCTATAGAACTAAATCTTCCTTGCACTCCCAGAAAATTAAGCTCAAACGACATTAGGATTTTATTATTTGTAAAAGATTTCGATGTTGGGTCAAATCCGTTGATGAACCGCCGGGTTAACCCGGCGGTTGTAAAATTTGTTGCACTAATCAACTGAATTAAACCAACATCAAGATTTCCATCTTCCTTACTTAAATTTCAATAGGGAAAAAGCCTTTAATCTTATCATAGGATTAAGCAAGTGAGCGTTTGTGATTAGGCTGTTAAACTTAATTTTATCTTAACACTTTGTTAAAAAATGTTAAGAGTTGTAACTTTTTCGTAAAAAATACGACTAATAAGTATAGAAGGTATTAAATTTATGTGTCGGAAACTAAATATCTCTAAAAACGAACATTTTTTATGTGTAAATTCGATAACCAGCACATTGTTGAGGAACTAAAAAGCAAACTTGGCTATGGTTGGCATATTTACCCGGTAAATATATATCAAAAATCTGGTAAGGATTTTAATAAGCCTGTTAATTATAAAGGGCCTGTATACTGTGTTCATTGCAGAAGCAATAATATTTCAGAAATGCATACCGATGCCTATGGGACTATTTCAGGTGGTGCAACTGAGTGGGTTTTTCAATGTAATGATTGTCAAAAATTCATGAGCGTTGAACATGAATGGGGGTGATTTTTAAAATTAGAAACAAGAACTTATAGATTAGAATTTAGATTTTCAAAAACTTAATGAAAAGCCCAAAGGATTATTGAATTACTACTTTCCAAAAACTATTATAATTCCAATAAATTTTTTTCAGGTTTATGCATTTAATTGAAAATAATGCATATTTTTGCAAGCTTAATGCATAAATATACGCTATGGCAATAAAACTTGATCGCCTTTTGGTTTTGAAAAAAGTTATTGAACATAACAGGATTGGGAAACAGGAAGATCTTCTTAATATATTAAAACAAAGAGGTTTTGCATTGACACAAGCAACGCTTTCAAGAGATTTGAAAGAGCTTAAAGTGAGCAAAATTCCAGATGTGGAGCACGGATATGTATATGCCCTGCCAAATCCGGTAAACAGAAGGATGTCATCAAATACAATATATTCAAACTTGGGGTTTCAGTCAATAGATGTATCTGATAATATAGCTGTTATAAAAACTAAGTTGGGTTATGCAAAAAGTTTTGCTACTATTATTGATGAACTGTACCTGACTGAAATTTTAGGAACATTAGCTGGTGATGACACTATATTATTGGTATTAAAAGAAGAAAATAGTTTTCATGAGCTCAAACAATCATTAATTGTAAATATCCCTGAATTAAAAGAGTTTATAAAATGAATAAAATAAAACTAATACTTGAAGACGGAACGGAATTTAGAGGCTACTCTTTTGGAGCAGAAAAATCAATTGCCGGAGAAGTCGTATTTAATACAGCTATGACAGGATACCCTGAAAGCCTTACTGATCCTTCATATAATGGGCAGATTTTGGTGGCTACTTATCCTCTGATTGGTAATTATGGTGTGCCGGGAAAAGGTGAAGAAGACAATATGCTAAAAAATTATGAGTCTGATAAAATACAGATTTCTGGCTTTGTAGTTTCTGATTATTCTGAATCATTTAGTCACTGGAATGCTGAAAAAAGTTTGCATGACTGGATGGTTGAAAATAAAGTTCCTGGAATTTACGGCATAGACACACGAGAATTAACAAAAATTCTTCGCGAAAAAGGATCTATGTTAGGAAAAATTATTTTTGACGATAAGGATGTTGATTTTTATGATCCGAATAAAGAAAACCTTGTAGATAAAGTGAGCATAAATGAAAAACAAGTATATGGGAATGGGAAATATAAAGTTTTGCTGATAGATTGTGGTGTTAAAAATAATATAATTCGGAATTTACTTAAACGTGATACAACTGTTATTCGTGTTCCGTGGGATTATGATATTTCGCAGGAAGAATACGATGGCCTTTTCATATCTAATGGACCAGGAGACCCAACAAAGTGTTTGATTACTGTTGATAATTTGAAAATGGCATATGAAAAAGAAGAACCCATGTTTGGGATTTGCTTAGGGAATCAATTAATGGCCTTAGCTAGTGGTGCAGAAACTTATAAATTAAAGTATGGACACAGAAGTCATAATCAGCCGGTTTTACATGTAAATAGTAATAAAGCCTATATTACTTCACAAAATCATGGTTTTGCTGTTGAAAATAAAAGCCTTATAGGAGAATGGGAACCATTATTTGTTAATTTAAATGATAATACTAACGAAGGGTTCAAACATAGGTCAAAACCATTTTTTTCAACTCAATTTCATCCAGAAGCTTCCAGTGGACCAACGGATACTGAATTTTTATTTGATGAGTTTATTGAAATGATTAAAAACAATAAACAGTAAAAACAAGGCATGCCTTGTCTTGTTTAACAAACGGATAAATATACCAATATGCAAGAAACGTTGATAACTGATAAATACCAAATTACTACTGCTACTGAAGAACACTTAAAGATGGTTCCTGATATTGTAGCACTTATTGAGGAAGCATCTAAAGTGCCGGGAACTGGTATTGCTTTGCGAACTGAAGAATATATAAGTAGAAAAATAAATCGGAATAAAGCTATTATTGCTTTAAATGAGGGTGAACTGGCAGGCTTTTGTTATATCGAAACATGGGAAAACAAAAAATACGTTGCAAATTCAGGGCTTATTGTATCCCCTAAATTACGAAAATCTGGCTTAGCAGGAAAAATCAAACAAAAAGCTTTTGAACTATCAAGGGAGAAATATCCTGAATCAAAAATATTTGGTTTAACCACAAGTTTACCGGTAATGAAAATAAACACAGCACTAGGTTATGTTCCTGTTACATTTTCAGAAATAACACAGGACAAAGTGTTTTGGCAAGGCTGTGAAACTTGTAATTATTATGATATTTTAGTTCGCACAAAAAGGGATAAGTGCCTGTGTACAGGGATGTTGTTTGATCCTGGGCTAAATGGAAGCCCTAAAAAGTAATTCTTTCATGAGTAATATTAATTCACATTTATTAATAAAATAATGTCAAAAAGCAAACAAAAGCTAGTACTTGCATATAGCGGGGGATTAGACACTTCTTACTGTGTGAAATTCTTTTCAGAGGAAGAAAATTATGAAGTACACACAGTTTTAGTAAATACCGGAGGTTTTTCTGTTGAAGAATTGAAAAATGTAGAAGAAAAAGCGATGCGCTTAGGCGCAAAATCACATAAAAACATTGATATTGTTGATAAATATTATGACAAATGTATCAAATACCTTGTGTATGGTAACATTTTAAAGAATAATACTTATCCATTATCGGTAAGTTCAGAAAGAACATTTCAGGCGATAGAGATTGCAAATTATGCCAAAGAATTAGGTACAAACCTTATTGCACACGGCAGCACTGGTGCAGGAAATGACCAGGTTCGTTTTGATTTAACTTTTAAACTGATTATTCCTGATGTGAAAATAATTACTCCCGTACGTGATGAAATATTATCCCGTGAATCAGAAATCAATTATTTAAAAATGAAAGGAGTAGAGGACGATTGGAAAAAATCGATCTATTCAATAAATAAAGGAATTTGGGGGACAAGCATTGGAGGTAAAGAAACACTATCATCAAATAAGACCTTACCCGAAGAAGCTTATTTGAACCAATTAGAAGAAAAAGAAGATACAAAATTGGAGCTGGGCTTTGATAAAGGCCAGCTGGTTTCTATAAATGGAGCTAATTACAAAAACACGATTGATGCGATTCAGGAACTGAATGAGATTGGTGGTAAGTATGCCATTGGCAGGGGCATGCATGTTGGTGATACAGTGATTGGTTCAAAGGGCCGGGTAGGTTTTGAAGCACCAGCAGCTATTTTAATTATTGAGTCGCATAGAACTTTGGAAAAATATGTGTTGAGTAAATGGCAAATGCACTGGAAAGATCAATTGGCAAATTGGTATGGAATGTTATTGCACGAGGCACAGTATTTTGAACCGGTTATGCGAAACATTGAAAAATTTATGGAAGATAGCCAGGAAAGGGTTACTGGTAAGGTGTTTATTAATTTGATGCCCTACCGTTTTGAAATTGAAGGTGTTGAGTCAGATTTTGATATGCTGAATGCAAAATTTGGTAGTTACGGTGA
>JBDLJL010000103.1:0-19026 GCA_039714415.1 Bacteroidota bacterium | reverse complement strand
CTTTTTCCTTTATGCTTCGTTAAAATTATTAACCGTAGCTACGGCTATGCTTGCAAATTTTGCCTTGCCTAAAGAAAAAATCTAAAACAAATTTATACTATGTTATTTAAAAAACGCACTACTAGTCATTAAATTAGAAAAAAACAAAATAAAAATTTTCGCAAACTTAGAAGCAATCGAAATATGACATATTTCCTTTAAATTTATCAAAGATTACTTACATTTCGTCAACAAAAAAGGTAAAAATCATACTAAAAAGGAATATTTTGTCGTTTTGCAGGCAGCACAAACATATTTTTTGTAAATTTGCATTATAAATCTAAATTTTTATTATTATGAAATTAAAACACATCTCTTCCTTACTACTTTTTCTTTTTATATTTGCAATTACTGGCTTCAGCCAGGTAGAAGATGAAGAAGTACAAATGTTTTCTTTTGGAAAAAGCCGTGGATTAAGTGCTCAGGCTCATGATTTCGGTGTCATTAAAGATGTTAAGGCTGAACATAAGTTGACCATTAAAAACACAGGCAAAACAGATTTAAAAGTTGGCGAAATTTTCATACCCCAGGGAATCGGAGTTACTGTTTTAGATCGTACAATTAAACCCGGTCAAAAAGGATTTATTGTGGTAACTGTTGATCCTAAATATATGAAATCAGGTCAATTTCAGAAGAAAATATCGATCACAACGCACACCATTAACCAAAATGGAACAAAAGTTAGTAGGACCAAATATTTCGGATTTAAAGGTCAGGTCTTATAACAAGAACTTAAGAAATTAAAAAAAGCTGTTCATTTTTATGGGCAGCTTTTTTTTTTTATTTTTGGTAACCTCTACAAGTTATAAATTTTAAATAAATGAATACAAATACTAACGGCCATGGTTTTGGAACCGCACCGGTTTTTCTGGCAGCAATAAGTACTATTTTAGGTGCTATTCTATTTTTGCGTTTTGGGTATGCGGTGGGTAGCCTTGGTCTTTGGGGTACCCTTCTTATCGTTTTTTTGGGCCATGCAATTACCATACCTACAGGTCTGGCAATTGCAGAAATTGCCACAAACCTAAAGGTTAAAGGTGGAGGTGAATATTTCATTATCAGTCGTTCATTTGGACTTTCTATTGGTGGAGCTATTGGACTGGCATTAGCCATTTCGCAAATTATTTCAATAGCATTTTATATGATTGCTTTTGCCGAAGCATTTACACCGCTTTTTCCGTATATTGAACAAGAGTTTGGTTTTATACCAGATGTCAGGATGATTAGTCTGCCTGCAGCACTGTTACTAATTGTTTTTATGCTGACTAAGGGAGCAAACCTTGGTGTAAAAATACTTTGGATTGTAGCAAGCATACTTGCAGTTTCGCTTATCTTCTTTTTCCTTGGAGGTAATCAACTAACTGATGCAACAAACATCAATTTATTTGACAAAATTCAGAATGGGGATAGTTTTTTTATTGTGTTTGCAATAATATTCCCGGGTTTTACAGGCATGACAGCCGGTGTTGGTTTATCCGGTGATTTAAAAAACCCTGAAAAGTCAATTCCTATTGGTACTTTAGCGGCAACTCTTTCCGGAATGGTTATTTACACCTTGGTTATAGTTAAACTTTATTTAAATGCCACACCGGAAGAGCTAGTAAATGATCAGTTAATCATGAGTAAAATAGCTATTTGGGGCCCTATAATTCCCATTGGTCTGGCAGCAGCTTCACTATCGTCAGCTATTGGGTCAATTCTTATTGCTCCCAGAACATTACAGGCCATTGCTTTAGATAAAATATTTCCTTCAAAAATTAATAGCATTTTAGCTTCCGGCAGGGGGAATGAAAATGAACCGGTAAAAGCTCTGTTTGTTGTATCTATAATAGCCATAATTTTTATTATACTTGGCGATATAAACTTTGTGGCGAAATTAATAAGTATGTTTTTTATGACTACTTACGGTGCTCTTTGCGCCATCTCCTTCCTTGAACATTTTGCCGGAAACCCATCTTACAGACCTACTTTCAGGTCAAAATGGTATTTGTCATTAATTGGAGCTGTTCTTAGTGTATTAATCATGTTACAAATGCAGCCGGTTTATGCACTTTTAGCTTTTTTAGTACTTTATCTAACTTACAGGGGAATACATTCAAAAAACAAAGGGAACCAGGATTTATCAACCATGTTTCAAAATGTTTTATTCCAGTTAACAAGACAATTGCATCTTGAAATACAAAAACGCCATGAAACATTACCAACTTTAAGCTGGAGACCCTCTATTATAGCCATTTCGAACAACACACATAAACGACTTGAAGCATTCAATTTAACTACATGGATATCTGACTACTATGGCTTTGGCTCGTATTACGCATATATACAGGGAATGTTAGAAAAAGAAAACCTGGATAAAGTAGAAATTGCAAAAAAAGAACTATTGAAAATTGTGAAGTCCAGTAATTCGTCTGTTTTTGTGAATACAGTTATTTCACCATCATTTACATCTGCTATTGCCCAGGTAATACAAATATCAGGTTTTTCAGGATTAAAAAACAATACACTACTGCTTGAATTTAAACAAGATCATGAAAAAGAACTTGATGATATTATGATTGGTTGTAAAATGGCAGAAATTGTTTCCTTTAATTTATTAATATTACGGACTTCTGGTCATAATTTTGGTTTTAAATCAACTTTAGATGTATGGATTACAGACAAAGACTATAATAATGCAAACCTTATGGTTTTACTTTCATACATTATAAAAGGATATGAGGATTGGAAAAAAACCCAGATAAAAATTTATGTTGCTTTTCGAAAAGAAGAAATGAAAGATGAGTACAATGCACTAACTAAAGTAATTAACGATGGGCGGTTACCTATTTCAAAACAAAACATTATCCCATTACCTTATAAAGATAAATTAGAAAACTTAATACATGCTAAATCGCAATTTACGGATTTAGTAATTATTGGCTTTAAAAGGGATTGTATTCCAACCAACGGGGAATCCATTTTTACAAAATTTCCTGATATTCGGGACATTTTATTTGTAGGTGCCAAAGAAGAAATTGTTATTCATTAATAAATTTAAGGTTTATAAAAGCCTCCTAAGGGTTTGTGATGGAATAAGTTGACTGTTTTAGCGAAGTTGTTTTTTTCTTTAACAATTTGAAAAAACTAATAATAGCGAGCTATTTGAAGCGTTTTTTAAGAAAGTTAAAGGATAAAAGAACAAGTTAAAATGTCAAGTTATTTCGGAACAATCCCTAAGTCACAGCTTTCTTCTTCTCTCATTCTGCCTTTCTCTCATTTTCAAATTAGGTATAATTATCATAAATTCACTTCCTTTACCTAGTTCAGAACTAACGCTAATCTCACCATTTAAAAGTTCAACATTTTCTTTCGCAAGAGCTAATCCTATTCCAATTCCACGAAAAACTTTATCACCATCCTCAATTTTTCTAAATAAGTCAAAAATATAGGGTAATAATGTTTTTTTTATGCCTATTCCTGTATCTTCAATCTGAAATCTAATTTGCTCAGTTTTATATTCACAAATTAATTTTACTTTGCCTTTATCTGTGAATTTAAAAGCATTCTCAAGTATGTGTATCAAAACAGAATAAAGCTTTGCTTCATCTGTAAATATAAAATCATTTTCATTGATTTGGTTATTAATTAATTCAAATTCAATATTACCTTTTCCTAAATTGGATTTTATATTGTTTATTTTTACCATAACTTTATCTAAAACTGGTAAAAGCAAAACTTTTTTTATAATTAATTCATTATTAACTGACTGTGATTTTGACAATTCCACCACACCATCGAGAAAAATCAAAAGTTTATCTGCATTTTTGCTAATTATCTTAATGTATTTTTCATTTGGGTCATTTTTTTTGAATTCTAAAAGTTGAGAGAATCCTGTAATTGCATTCATTGGTGTACGTATTTCATGTGAAATGTTTTCCAGAAAAAATGATTTAAGCCGATTACTTTCTTCCACTTTTTTAAGGCTAATCTTTAGCTCTTCAGTTCTTGTTACAACCAAATCTTCCAGATGGTTCTTATAAGATGAAAGTTCTTCGTTTTGAGTATTTATTTTCTCATTTCTTGCAATAATTTCTTCATTTTGTTCAAGAATAATATTTGATTGTGAAAGAATCTTTTTACGTATTACAAGTAAAATAATTACAATAAATACCAAAAGAGTTGAAATTATAATTCCTGCTGTAGTTATTACCCTATATTTATTAATTTTTTCAAGATTTAGTAGTTTCTCTTTTTCCAAAATGTGTTTTGAATTTATAATTGAAATTTGCTTCTCATTTTCCAGTTTTAAAACACTGTCAAGCAGCACTGAATTCATAACAAAGTACTTATTTGCAAAGTTACAATTCGTATTGTTTGCCAAAATATCATTTATCTCATTTATTGATTGTGCTAAAGAATAGCCCCAATTATAATTGTTAATATACTTGTAATGATTAATAATAGCCTCTTCTTGTCTGACAATATTGTTTTGTCTCGCATAAATTATTGCCAAATTTTTATAACAAAGAGGTATTAAATAAGAATGTTCATTTTCAAGCAAACTTTCAATTGTTTTTTTGAAATACAAAATAGCTTTTTCATCTATTAATGTATGAAAATATATTTCTGCTAAATTAAAATAACAGGTTATAATTCTATCATTGAATTTGTATTCAATTGCCAACTTTAATGATTTTTTTGTTAATTTTTCAGCTTCATCATATTTTTGATTTACAATCATTAAATTACCAATACTAATATAGCCCTTAATAATTGCATAGTTATATTTTATTTTTTTTGCCAGTTTTAACGATTTCTCATAATAATAAAGTGATTTATCATGATTCTGCATTGCCAATTGCGTATGGCCTAAATAAGAATACAAATTACAAATTTTTAACGAATCTTTAATTATATTAGTTTGAATATCTAAAGATTTTAAATAATAAGAATTAGCTTCTAAAAAATTTTCAATATTTTGATAGCCCTTCCCAAGCTGAAAGAAAATTTCATATTGTAATTGATAGTTGGTTTCGTTCCCTTCAACTTCAATGAGCTCATTAAAATAATCAATTGCTTTTACATACTTTCTTTGAAGTGAAAATAAAATAGCTTTAATAAAATGAATCTTTATGGTTTGTAAATACTCATTGTTTCTATCTAAAACTCCAGTTGTAGTTTTAAAAAACTCATCAATTGAGTCAGGATTTAGATTGGAATTATTTTGAGAGAATTTTATTAAATATTGAATACCTTCTTTTGTTCCTATATCGCAAATATAAATACTATCCAAAAACTGATTCTCCTGAGCTTGTAAAAAGCCAAAGTTTAATATAAGCACATAAAAACTCACAGATACAGCTCTTTTAAGATTCATTACCCTCAGTTATAATTTTCATAAATATAATAAATATAAATTAGACTGTAATTTCTTTGAAAAACCATATATTAATAATCTTCTCTCGCAACTTTTTTTAAGGGTTTTATTTTTACCCCTTTGTAGTAGTACTTAATAATCTCTTTATACTTTTTCCCTTTCTTAGCCATATTCATGGCTCCTTCCTGGCACATTCCTACCCCATGGCCATATCCTCGCCCATGTAATTTGAGTTGGTTTCCGTCAGGAACAATATTAAAAAAAGTAGAACGAAGATGAAGACCGTATCTAATAGTAGTAAGCTTTATTTCCTGATTATTAATTTTATAAAATATTGAACGTTCGGATTGTTCAAAAGCAAAAGAATCAACTGCTAAAGTATCAGGTATACCAATATCTTTTTCATTTAAAAAGCTCTTGAAATCCTGCACATCAATTGTTTTTTCCCAAAAAGCCTGGCGTTGGTCCGTACAGTACTCATCTTTTCTTGAACGCAAATAAGATACTTCTGATGACCATACATCTTCTGAATTATTCGTTTGCCCACCACAATTTGCACTAAACAGGGCACTTATTAACTTATTGTTTTCATCAACAATCACCAGGTTTTTTGTTTTTTTAACAGCCTTACTAATTTTTTCATTAGCAGTAGCTTTACCTTTGTAGGCCTGACAATGAACACCATCACACAAATTAAAACCTTCCGCTTTATGCTTATCCCAGGCTTTTAAAGCGTAAGTTCTACAAATTACCGCCTGGTTTTTATAATATTCAAATTCAGCTCTTGTTCCACTTTCTGCTTCAACTACACCAGCTATATATTCCTGAAAAGGGGGATTGTTAATTAATTTCAGGTCCTTTCCCTTTATGCTAATATATAAATCGCCAGCATATTGCCTTATTTTCAATTTTGGTTCAAGTAATTTTAGGTTTAAAATATTATTACGATTTTTAGGGGGAATAAAGATACGTTTAAACAATCCCACCTTCCTGCCTACAATTGAAATTTTATTGTGAAAACCATAATCCTTTTTTGCATTACTTACATTAATCCCAAATTTGGTCGTATTCAAAATTAGCGAACGATCTCTTTTTAATGTATAAAGCCTTTTCCTGCCCGATTTCACAATATATTTTCCTGAATTTGTTTCAAGAAAGACCTTTTTGACTTTCTTGTTATTGAAGATTCCAATTCGAATATCCTGCCCAGAAGCAACATCGGCAATTAATAATATGGTAATTAGAAGTTTTATTTTCATCCGTTTTAATTATATTTCATTTTCTTACTTGATAATTAACTGCTGTATCTATTAATTCGCATAAAAACCATTGTATTATTCCAATGATTAGCCGTAGGATTTATCCTACGGGTTTAAAATTTACGAAATGATTTGGCTTTAGCCAAAATATGACGACATGTTTCGGCTAAAGCCTGTTTGATACGTTATATTATACACGGCATAAATGCCGTGCCTAATCATAATCAAAAAACGATATATTTTTTCATAAATGCTGTACGATGATAAAAACAACAATATATTTCACAAACAATACCCCCAATATAACGATTAGTTATTTTTTTATAATATCAAAACCATATCTTTTAATAAATTGTTCATATTCTTCTGAAAATGTTATCTTTTTATGATGTTCTTCTTGATTGGCAATATAATCTCTTACAACGTTGATTTTATCATCTCCAACACCAACTGCAAGGTATTCATCTTGCCAACTGAACTTTTCTTTTGTCAATTTATTTTGGTTGATCCAATACGATGACTCACCTTTTATCAATTGTGCAATTTTTCCAATGCTTAAATCATCATTTAATGATTAAACAATGTACATGATCTTTATAACCATTAATAAAATCTATGAAAATGTTTTTATTTCGGGCATTTTCCCTAATATGTGAAAACACATCAGATCTAATATTATCGGTTAATAATGCTTGCCTGTTTTTTGCTGACCAAACATAATGAACATATACCTTAATAAATGACATAGTTTTTATTTTATATTTATTTGATGATTAGCCGTAATATTTATTTTTTGCATAAAAACCATTGTATTATTCCAATGATTAGCCGTAGGATTTATCCTACGGGTTTGATTCAACACAGTTTGGCTTTAGCCGAAATATGACGACATGTTTCGGCTAGTTTCATTTTATTTTTACACGGCATAAATGCTCCCGAAAAAACGGGACAAGCAATGCCTAATCAATATTTTAACTACGCAAAGCAGAATTAAGAAATATCTTTATAAATAACCTCAGCTGTCCTTTTAGAAGCACCTTCTTGTCCCAGAGCTTCTTTTAACAGATTATAATTCTCAAGCATCAGGTTTCGGTATTCTTTATCAAATAATATTTTTGAGAGTTCTTTTTGTATTTTTTCAGGAAGTTTCTTTTGTAAAAGCTCTTGAACAATTGCTTTTTGCATAATAATATTCACTAAAGAAAAGTATTTAATATAAATAAAGTATTTTCCAATCTCATAGGTTAAATTATGCATTTTATATACAACCGCCTGGGGAACATCAAACAATGCAGCTTCCAGCGTTGCTGTACCTGAAGTTACCACAGCTGCATGCGCATGTTTTAATATATCATAAGTTTGATTAAAAATTACCTTAATGGGATAATCTTTAATATAAGTTTCGTAAGATTCTTTAGTTAAACCCGGGGCACCCGCTAAAACAAACTGGTAATCAGGGAAATTATTAGTAACCTGCAACATCTCGGGTAAAATATATTTAATTTCCTGTTTTCGGCTACCTGCTAATACAGCAATTATTGGTTTCCCCGACAAACTGTTTGTTTCCAAAAACAATTCCTTCTCTGAAAGGTTTTCTTTCTTCTTTTCAATCTCATCAATAAGTGGATTTCCCACATATTCAACCTTATAATCATAATTTTTATAGAAATCTTTTTCAAAAGGAAAAATCACAAACATTTTATCAATGTATTTTTTAATTTTCCATGCCCTTGATTTTTTCCACGCCCATATTTTTGGTGAGATATAGTAATAGGTCTTAATATTATTTTCTTTTGCAAATTTAGCCATTCTCAGGTTAAAACCCGGGTAATCAACTAAAATGAGTAAATCAGGTTTAAAATCAAGTAAGTCTGTTTTACAAAGTTTAAAGTTTTTCTTTATAGTTCCAAGATTTTTCAACACTTCTACAAAACCCATAAATGCCAGATTTTTGTAGTGCTTTACAATTTGGCCACCTTGTTGTTGCATTAAATCACCACCCCATACCCTAAATTGGGCATTTGTATCAACTTTTTTTAGTTCGTGCATTAAATTAGAAGCATGTAAATCACCTGATGCCTCACCAGCAATTATGTAATATTTCATCCATTTATGTTTTTATTGCTTTTTATGGTCGTGGAACATCCACAAAACTAAACTTGCCTGATTACAACAACTTCTATATATAATCATGCTTGTTTGTATTATAATTATTGTCATAGCCTCGATTTTTTCGGGGGATGTTTCATTAATTTGTGATTGGATATTGAATATTGACGATATATAGTTTACGAATTACGATTTAACAACCACAACAAGAGACCAGAAAACAAGTTATAACTTATAAAAACAACTTAAGCCCTAAAACGATAAATGCATAAATAAATGTAGCACCAATAACCCCCCTCGCAGATTTTAATCGGTTTGTCCACATAAAAATAAAAAACAGTAATAAATTTGGAACAACACATAAACTAACCAACTCAGAAAAAATACCAACACTGACAATTTTTTCAAAAAAAGCACCCATACTTTCCGATCCACGGTATATATAAAAACCAATAATTACAAAAAATGGAACAACAAGACCGGTAATAATGCCAATTTTCTCTGTGTTATATTGTAAACTAGCTTTTTGCATAACTAAAACCCCCATTTATTTAATTCATCTAAAACTGAATAAGAAGTTAAATCAACTTCAATCGGTACAACAGAAACATAATTGTTTCCCAAGGCCCATTCATCAGTATCAGTAGCTTCAGGTTCAAAGTTTGAGAATTTCCCTGTTAACCAATAATAATCTTTTTTATTCGGACTTGTACGATAATCAAATTCTTCAACCCATTTACCCAGAGTTTGTCTGCAAACTTTAATGCCTTTTATTTTTTCCTTGTCAATGTTGGGTACATTCACATTCAGGCAGGTTCTTTTAGGAATACCATTTAGAATCACCTTCTCAATAATTTTTTCTGCATAAATTACTGAAGCTGTAAAATCTGCATCGTGAGCATGATCAAGCAGGGAAAATCCTATTGAAGGAACACCATTTAAACTACCTTCGCGGGCAGCAGCAACAGTTCCTGAATATATGGCACTTACCGAGGCATTAGAACCATGATTAATTCCCGAAATTATTAAATCGGGTTGTTTGTCAAGCACTTTATGAAGGGCGATTTTCACACTATCTACCGGTGTTCCACTACAACTGTAAATTGTTAATCCTGATTCTGATTTTAATTTATTTAAATATATCGGGTCATTTAAACTAACCGAATGCGACATCCCCGACTGCCCTTTTTCCGGTGCAACCACAACTACTTCACCAAATTGGACAGCAATTTTTATTAATTCATTTATACCTTTTGCATTAACCCCATCATCATTGGTTACTAAAATCAATCTTTGATCTTTTTCCTTTATTCCCATATCTCTACTTTATTAATCCGCAAAGATATGGAAAGAATGTTGAGTTCAAAAATTGCTTCTATAAGTCATTGTAATATTTCTAAACTAATTACAGAACAGGAACCTTCAATCACAATAATATTTCCAGCCTAAGAATTTAATTTCTGGATCAATTTAGAAAGTCTATTACAAGTAGCTTTACTTACCGGTTCAAGCGGTTGGCGAAGGTAATTAGGGATAATATCCAATATTTTTAGTGCAGCTTTAACACCAGCCGGATTACCTTCAACAAAAAGTGTTTGCATTATATCAAGCAAGCTATTTTGAATATTCATTGCCTCTTTAAACTTTCCTTTTAAGGCAAGGTTTATCAAATTAGAATATTCTTTTGGAAAGGCGTTGGCAGTAACTGATATAACACCATGTACACCCATTGAAACAAGTGGTAATGTAAGTAAATCATCACCAGAAATTACCATAAAATCTCCTGGTTTATCTTTAAGAATATGCATTATTTGTTCAAAATCCCCTGATGCTTCTTTAACCGCAACAATGTTTTCAACATCATGCGCTAAGCGTAAGGTGGTTTCTGCAGAAATATTAACAGTTGTTCTGCCCGGAACATTATACAAAATCACAGGAAGTGAACTTGCAGTGGCAATTGCTTTATAATGATTATACAAGCCTTTTTGTCCCGGTTTATTATAGTATGGGGAAACTGATAAAATTGCATCAATTCCATTAAAATTATAATGTTTAATATTACTAACAATTTCACTGGTATTATTGCCACCAAATCCAGCAACAATAGGCACTTTTTTATCAACAGTATCAATAACAAAATTAAGGACTGCTTTTTTTTCATCGCTATTAAGTGTAGCAGCTTCACCTGTTGTACCCAGCACCACAAGGTAATCAACTCCATTACTCAATAAATGGTTTACCAGCTTTTCTAAAGATGAAAAATCTATACTGGAATCCTTACGAAAAGGTGTAACAATGGCCACACCAGTGCCCTTAAGCTTTTTTTGAATTGTCATTTGCAAAATAGATTTTGATTTGTTAATTAAGGGATGCAATTTATGGAATATTGACAAGTTATCAAAGTCTGAAAAACTTATTTTGTTTCAATTGTCTCGAGATAGTGTTTTACTTGTTCAATAAATAACTCAAGGTCATCCATTCTATCCAGTTCTAAAACAAAATCAGCATACTTTGCTTTTGAAGAATTATTACAAATCTTGAATTCAGCCCTAGATAAGGCAAAAATATATTCTACAGGATATATTTTTGTCAAACTAATATCGATTAAGATATTCAGTGGACGCTCAATAAATTCAGCAATTCCTTCATCAGCAGGCCTACCATACCAGTTTTGTTTATCAAGACCAAAATAGTCAACACCTTTTCTATAAGGGAGATACCCTATTTGCTCACTTTTTGAAACGAACGCTAAGCCGTTAACTTTTATTCCACGCTCTTCAACATAATTCATAAATTCCTTAGCAGCAGCGTAGCGATTTTTATTTTCGGCATCAAAAATAAAACCTATTGTAGAAGCAGAATTAAAATTATTAAATACAACTGCCCTCTTTCTTGATTTAAGTTCCTTTTCTAAAACGAAACCTCCAACTTTTTTCCCAATATTACGAATAAGATTCACTTGACTATAATGTATTAAACCTATTGCACTTATATTAATATTACCCCATGATTATTAACTCAGCCTTAAATATCACAAAACCCTCACATTCACCTTATTTATGGCGAAAATCCATTTACTTCTTACAATTTTCAATGAA
This sequence comes from Bacteroidota bacterium, assembly GCA_039714415.1. GTDB lineage: Bacteria > Bacteroidota > Bacteroidia > Bacteroidales > NBLH01 > NBLH01. The sequence continues at coordinate 7,162 of JBDLJL010000103.1, read as the reverse complement.
CAATTGGCCAACCCAATTCTTCGAATAGTGTTTTTTAATACGGCTTACAATTATACAAAAAAATCTTCAAACAGTATAAATAATATAGGGAGACAGTTTATTTATGAAATGATTTTTTTGGTAAACGAAAATGACCTTTAACAATCATTATTCATATGAATGTTAACCTTTAAAGAATATATCTGGATAAAAACTTTTTGACCAAAACATAATATCATCTAGTCATTTTTTAATGTTTTTTTTATTCAGATTGAATATTTGAATGAAATATCAATAAAGGAATTTGACTGTGATAAATCATTTTCTTGAGATTGTTCGGATAAAGAAGCTTATAAAAAATACTTCGTTTAGGGGAGGTAAACGAAATGATGTCTATATCCATTTTATCAACATATTCCTGTATTCCGGAAAGCAAATCGTCATTCTTTATTATATGGCATTTAATTTCCTCATCGTAATTTTTATTGAGATATGATTCAAGTTTGAATAACTGCATTTCTTTCCATGGGTTTTTCTCATCTGTTTCAATATGCACACATTCAATTTTTACAGAAAAAGGTTCAAGTATACTCAATAAACTATTAAAAGCAGTAAAATCAGAATCCTGAAAATCAGTGGCATATAAAACATTCATTTTATCAAGGCCTTTAAACTTCCATTTTTCAGGAATAGCCAGAATTGGAACTTTTGTATTTTCAATCATTTTTAAAGTTACACTCCCTATTAAATCATTTGGCATTTGTCCCACTCCTTTTGTTCCCAAAATAATCACATAAGGTTTGTATTCCTCACTCATTTTCACAATCTGGTACTCTGGTTTTCCTTTTTTTAATACATAATGAAATCGAACATCATCCAACCCCAGTTTTTTAAGATTGTCCTTGAGCTCATCAATAAAATGTAACATACTTGTTTGAGCCATTTGTCGGATCTCATTTATTACATTTTGTGAAAAGTTCTCATATGATGTACGTTGCCCTAGAAAAGTACCACCCATAAACGGATCCTTAAAAACATGTATCAGTTTAATCTCAGCATTTAATTTTTTTGCTATTCCAAATGCAAAAAGAGTTGCTGATCTTGAATAGTCCGAAAAATCAACAGGGACAAGAATTCGTTTAATACCCTTTATCTTTTGTTCTATATCACCAAATTCCGATTGTCCCTTCAATTCACAGAGTATTTGAACTGCTCTTTCAACATCATTTACATCTACCTGAACTTTTAAGGGTTTTGAGCTGGTTCTATCCTTAAGCTCTTCATCAACTTCAATTATGAAAGCGTTAATTCCCTCTAATCCCAATTTAAATCTTAAATAATATGCTTCTCTCGGATCAGGAAATGTTGATATTACGACAAAATTTTTCATGATTTGTGTTATTTAGGGTTGCTTCTAACAAATTTACGAAAAATTGGACTAAAAGTCAATAGCTAGTTTCACTCAATACTTTATATAGTTTTAACAAAAAGTCACCCCTCATTAGAAGGATGACTTTTATCATCTTATTTTATTATAATTGTTATTTTCTATGCATCAATATTTGCATAAGTAGCATTAGATTCTATGAACTCCCTTCTTGGTGCAACATCATCACCCATAAGAACGGCAAAAGTGTGGTCTGCCTCAACTGCATTTTCAATACTCACTTTACGTAAAGTCCTTTCTTCCGGGTTCATAGTTGTTTCCCACAATTGCTCTGCATTCATTTCACCCAAACCCTTATACCTTTGAATGGTAACTGATGATTCCTGACCTTTACCAAGCTCTTTAATGGCTTCTAAACGGTCTTCCTCCGTCCAGCAATACCGCTCATTTTTCCCTCTTTTTATGAGATACAAAGGTGGTACAGCAAGATATAAGTATCCATTTTCAATTAAAGGTTTCATATACCTGAAAAAGAAAGTCATAATCAAAGTGGAAATATGGCTACCATCCACATCGGCATCGGTCATAATAATAATTTTATGATAACGAAGTTTTTCAAGATTAAGCTGCCTGCTGTCTTCTTCCGTTCCGATACTAACCCCCAAAGCAGTAAAAAGATTTTTTATCTCTTCATTTTCAAAAACTTTATGCTGCATCGCTTTTTCAACATTCAATATTTTACCACGTAATGGTAATATTGCCTGAAATTTCCGGTCACGCCCCTGCTTTGCAGTTCCACCGGCGGAATCTCCCTCAACAAGATATATTTCACTAAGTTCGGGGTTTCTTTCCGTACAATCCGACAATTTTCCCGGAAGCCCTGCCCCCCCCATTACTGTTTTCCGTTGCACTAATTCACGCGCTTTACGTGCTGCATGACGTGCTGTGGCCGCAAGTATTACTTTTTGCACAATTGTTTTGGCATCTTTTGGATTCTCTTCCAAATAATTTCGTAGCATTTCACTAACAGCCTGGTCAACCACAATACTAATTTCCGAATTCCCCAGTTTTGTTTTTGTTTGGCCTTCAAACTGTGGTTCTTGTACTTTTACAGAAATAATAGCTGTTAACCCTTCCCTGAAATCATCACCACTGATATCAAATTTCACTTTGCTTAACATGCCGGAATCTTCTGCATACTTCTTTAATGTACGTGTTAAGCCCCTTCTGAAACCTGAAAGATGGGTCCCACCTTCAATAGTATTGATATTGTTTACATACGAATGTATGTTCTCCCTAAAAGAAGAATTATACTGCAATGCAATTTCAACCGGTACACCTTTATTTTCACTTGATATATTAATTACATGCTCAATTAATGACTCCCTTGTTTCATCCAGATATTCTATAAATTCCTTCAAACCTTCTTTTGAGAAGAAAGTTTCTGATTTCCAATCCCCATTTTCTTCTTTTTTTCTCTTATCCGTAATTATCAGCTTAATACCTTTATTTAAAAAAGATAATTCTCTTAACCGGGCAGCCAGAATTTCAAACTTATATTCGTTAGTGGTAAAGATACTAGTGTCTGGGTAAAAAGTAATTTCAGTTCCGTTTTTATCTGTTTCCCCTATTTCTTTGATATCCGACAAAGGTTTTCCAATACTATATTCTTGTTGATATATTTTCCCATCACGATGAACCGTTGCAACCAATTTAGTAGAAAGAGCATTTACACAGGATACCCCAACACCATGTAAACCACCTGAAACTTTATATGAATCTTTGTCAAATTTCCCACCAGCATGCAAAACGGTCATAACCACTTCTAAGGCAGATTTTCCCTCTTTTTCATGAATATCCACCGGAATACCACGGCCATCATCAATTACTGTAATAGAGTTATCCTCATTAATGCAAACCTGGACATTTGAACAAAATCCGGCAAGAGCCTCATCAATTGAGTTATCTACAACTTCATAAACAAGATGATGCAAACCTCTTTCACCAACATCACCAATATACATTGCAGGACGTTTCCTAACAGCTTCTAAACCTTCTAACACCTGAATACTATCCGCTGAGTATCCATTTCCATTCCCATTTTGGTTCTCTAATTCCTTATCATTCATACCTTCGTAATATTTCTTTATTTTATTTATCCATTAAAAATTGCATTGCCCTTAAAACCGTATTTCTCAATGCAAATTTTTCAAAATGGACAGAACCACAAAAATAGCTTTTTTTTATGGCCTGTTAAAACTTATATTTAATTATTTATTAACTTAAATTGTGGAAAAGACAACTATATTAGTCAACATTTTTGTCAGGTAAAAAAGACATAATTCCAATTAAACTTCAGTTTTTTATAATTATGTTGGATATTATTGGTTATTTTACTAATTTGGCAAATTAAATATCATTTATTTTCTTATTAAAATGAGCCCGTCGTTAATTGAATTAAAAGACGTTTCAGTAGTTTACAATAACAAAATGTTGCTGAAATATGTTAACTTAAGCATAAATAGAAATGAACTTGTTTACCTGACAGGAAAAGTTGGCAGTGGTAAAACAAGCTTACTGAAAATATTATATGCTGAATTAAAGCTAACAAAAGGTTCAGCGCGTGTTATTAATTTTTTGATAGATGGTATAAAATTAAAATCAATTCCTATACTTCGTAGAAAATTAGGAATTGTATTCCAAGATTTTCAATTATTATCGGACAGGAGCGTTCATGATAATTTAAAATTTGTACTGGAAGCTACAGGCTGGAAAAACAGGAAAGATATTGCTTTGCGCATTAAAGAAGTTTTAAATGAGGTTGGACTTATACAAAAAGAGTTTGTACACCCACATGAATTATCTGGGGGCGAACAACAACGGATTGTTATTGCCAGGGCCCTGCTAAATAAACCATTGGTAATTTTAGCTGATGAACCTACAGGAAACCTTGACCCTGAAAGTTCATATCAAATTATGGAATTATTAACGGGAATTGCCAAGAATGGAAGTTGTGTTTTAATTGCTACTCATCAATACGATTTAATAGAAAAATATCCCGGCAGGGTAATAAACATTGAGAACAATAGTTTGGTCGAGGAAGGAAATGAGGTAACTCATGAATTTGGCACTTCTAATAAAGAACGATTATTCTCATAAATTAAATATTAGTAAAAATCGCAATAAGCTTTTCCTCTTCTTTTTCCCAACAGTACTTTTTCTTTATTGATTTCAGGTTCTTCTTATAGTTTTCCCTTAATTTAGGATCATTAAGCAAAAGATCAATTTTTTTTGCAAGGTTTTCAGGGTCCATATCAGAAACCAACAAACCAATTTTATTTTCTGAAAATACTTTTTTTATTTCAGGTAAATTAGAAGCAATCATAGGTAATTCAGCATGAATGTAATCAAAAAGCCTGTTAGGCAGCACGTAACGATAACTTAAACTTAGATCTTCCTGCAACACTATTCCAACATCAGCACTTTTCGTATATATTGATAATGAATGAAAAGGGATTTTTCCCAGAAATCGTACTTTTTCTTCCATTTTTTTATTTGTAACAATGTTTTTGAGTTGATTTGCTATATCTCCATCTCCAATGATTATAAAAATGGCATTATTTATAAATTCCATGGCATGGATAACATGTTCTACCCCCCTGCCAATATTCAATGCCCCCTGGTAAAGGATTATTTTTTTACCTGCATATTCTGATGATAATAAACCTGGTACTTTTTTCTTATCCTTTTGTCCTGAACATGGTGGAATATTCCTGACCACCTGCATCTCAATACCATATTTTTGTTTATATTCGTTTGAAATTGAATAACATACGGTATAAGCATGTTTTATACGGGGAAGGATTAATTGTTCAATCATCAGCCATGATTTTTTTGCAAATGCACGGCCATTTAATTCCGGCACTTCGGTAAACAGCTCATGGCTATCATATACTAATTTTACATTTTTTCTAAGTAGGTTAAATTTAATTTTGTAGGCAATAAAACTAGCCAGTAAAGTATCCAAATCATTTGCAATAATTAAATCACTTTTCTGAAAAAGTAAAAACAGAAATAAGCGGATATTATATTCAGCATAAAACAGCGCACCTTTGGTAAAAAATAAATTTAGCCTTCTTGTCCCATAATTTCGTTCATTAATTTGAAGTGAGTTACTCAACTTTCTTCCAACAAGTAATGGTGAAAATCCGCTTTTAATCAAGGTTAAAGCGACTTTATGCACACGTTGGTCGGCAGTCAGGTCATTTGTTACAGATAAAATAGCAACTTTTCTATTTTTCAGATTCTCTATCAAAACAATTTTGTAGTTTTTTTCAAAATTAAAACCGTAAAATTAATAAATTTGCAACTTGTATTGGGAAAGCCACGAAAAAAGCCATTAATTTACGAAATATAAAAACTAAAGCTTTTGTATTTCAATAAGTTACACAATGTTTAAATTCAGGTATTTCACCTTTTAATATCAACTTATTTTACTTTATTATGACTAAGATATACGAAAAATATTCCCTAAAAGAACTAAATTCCTTTAAAGTTGATGTTTATACAGACTACTATGTTGCACCAAAATCACTAGCTGATATACGGGAAGTAATTTCTGACAACAAATATGAAGATATTCCTAAACTCATATTAGGCGGGGGCAGCAATATGCTTTTTACAGGAAATTTTAAAGGATTAATAATTCATCCTCAAATAATAGGAATTAGTATAGAATCTGATACAGAAAATTATGTTATTGTTAAGGTGGGTGCAGCTGTAATTTGGGATGTGTTTGTAAACTGGTCTGTTGAGCATAATTATGGTGGTATTGAAAATCTATCATTAATTCCCGGAACTGTTGGTGCCAGTCCTGTACAAAACATTGGTGCGTATGGTGTTGAAGTTAAGGATACAATTTATGAAGTTCATGCAATAAAGATGGATACAGGTAAACATCGCATATTTAATAATGAAGAATGTAAATTTAATTACAGGGAAAGTATATTTAAAAACAAATTAAAGAACCAGTATTTAATTACCCATGTTTACTTTAAGTTATCGAAAAAAGCTAATTTCAAATTAGAATATGGAAATATCCAAAAAGAACTCAATAATTTTGAAGAAGTAAACTTAAAAACAATCCGTCAGGCTGTTATAAATATCAGGGAAAGTAAATTACCTGATCCTGAAATAACACCAAACGCAGGTAGTTTCTTTAAAAACCCTGTTGTTACAAATGATAAATTCCAGAAATTAATTAAACAGTTTCCTGATATAGCAAATTACCCTATTGATAAAGATAATGTAAAACTTGCTGCCGGGTGGTTAATTGACCATTTAGGATGGAAAGGGGAAATTTTTGGCCGGGCAGGTGTCCATAAAAACCAGGCTCTGGTGCTTGTAAACATGGGTGATGCAAAAGGTGAAGAAATTATTGGCTTAGCGAATAAAATAAGGATGTCTGTTTTAAATAGTTTTGGTATTGATTTGAATTTTGAAGTAAATGTTTATTGAAAAGGTACTACTGCAAATTTAGTGGAAAATCAAAAAAACATTCAATAAACAATATTTAACACTCAATAATCAATTAAAATAAATACACGAAATATCAAGCCATATAGATATACTTACTGATAACAATAGTTCGTAATTCTTTTGTTCCTATTTAAACCGTATGTCTCTTAACCAGCTTAACTCCCAACCTGGACAAGCCAGAAATGCTTTGACGCAGATTAACGCAGATATTTATGATTAAAAAATTATTAATTTTCTGCCAAATAAAACAACAACATT
>JBDLJL010000102.1:0-19875 GCA_039714415.1 Bacteroidota bacterium | reverse complement strand
AAGTTCATTAATAGTGACATTGATAGTATTAGAATTATACTTTTTAACTTAATTGAAAATGCCATAAAATACACAGAATCAGGATTTGTAGAGTTTGGTTATAAAATTATATTAATTGATAGAGACGAGCTATCAGGAACGTCCCCACAATCAATACAATTTTATGTTAAAGATACCGGTATGGGTATTGATAAAAAGGATGTTAAATTCATTTTCGATAAATTCAGCAAAATTTCGCCCGGTAAAACAAAATTATATCGTGGACTAGGGCTAGGACTCACTGTTGTAAAAAGTATGGTCGAACAGTTAAACGGAAAAATTTGGTTGGAATCTGAAATTAATAAAGGTTCTGCTTTTTATTTTACAATTCCTGATATACCTACCTTGAGAACCAAAAAATAACTTTGTTTATATGCAGAAAAGATAAATTAAACTTTCAAATAATTTTTTCATACATAAAATAGTTCTAGGATTTCTTAAATTGATTAATTATTTTTATGATAATGTTTTAAAATTTCAATTAAATTCATAATTGCAAATAATTTTCGGGTCAAATAAAAAGTTAGCCAAGGCTTGATAATAATATGCCTTAACTCTATTAGGACATATTAACTAATTTTCTGAAATGAGATTGATTAATAAAGTGCTTCTCATAAGTCTATTACTTTTTCCAGCTTGTAAGAATCAAGTAGAAGATTACCCGTTGGCTAAAAAGGGGTTTATTGATCTAAGCAAATGGGATTTTGATCAAAAAGGCCTCATTGCACTAAATGGTGAATGGGAATTTTACTGGAAAAAATTATTAGTACCGGATAGCATTAAGACAAAAATATCAAATGTAGAATATATCCATGTGCCACAGGGCTGGGCAAGTGGTATGAATGCCTCAAAAAAATACCCCCAATTTGGCTATGCTACATATAAACTAAAAGTTAAACTAGCAAATACCAATAATAATCTCAAATTAAAATTCTCACAAATTAATTCGGCTGCTAAAGTATGGATAAATGACAGTTTGGTTCTTACACAAGGTAAACCGGGAGCAAAGGACAACTTTGAACCGGAATATATTGAGTACCGGAACTATATTGATCAACAGAAACAGTTTGCAAATAGTGATACACTTGAAATAGTTATACAAGTTGCTGATTTCTTTTTTGGGGGAACCTATGCAGGTTTATACAAAAAAATTAAAATTGGCAAAGCTGAACAAATTCATCAGCTTGCCAATCATAAAATCTTCTATTATAGTTTTTTAGCAGGCATAATGTTTGTTTTAGCAATAAACTATTTTGTTTTTTTCTTTTTTCATAAAAAAGACTATTCAAGGTTGGTTTTTGCCCTTCTCTCAATTGCTGTCCTGATAAGAGTTCTTGCTATGGGTGATTTTCTTATCCCCTATCTAAACATGGATCTTATGGCAAGGTTATATTATGTTTCGATTCCATTTTACGCACCTTTGATGACCATTTTTTTCTACACGAACTATAAAGATGAAAGCAACAAGCTATTAACCATCATTATATCTGTTATCGGACTTATCTTTTTATCCTTTTACTTATTTTTTCCCGTACACAATTTTGTCCGGATGGACTTTGTCCTTTTTGCTTTTATTATTTTGACGACAATTTATTTAATATTTTTTGTTGTTTTAAAAGCATTAGTTAATAAAAGGCAGGGTTCTCTATTTGCCTTGCTTGGAACTGTCATTTTATTAATCCTGATATGTTATGATATTCTTGCCACACAAAGCTATGTAGAAAATGCTTGGTTTCTTAGAATGTCAACAGGTTTTGTATTATTTCAGTTGTTCCAGGCCGCAAGTTTAGCACAAAATTTTTCATGGGCATTTAAACAAAACATTCTATTAAGTAACGAATTAAAATTTCAGAATTTAAACCTTGAACAAATAGTAAATAAACGAACAGAAACAATTGAATTGCAAAAAAATGAAATCGTTGAAAAAAATGCAAAATTAACTTCCATCAATGAAGAAGTTATCTGCCAAAATGAGGAAATTAGCCAACAAAATGAAGAAATAAAAACAATTAATATTAAGTTGGACGAATACAAGAATAACCTTGAAAAAAAGATTGTTGAGCAAACCAAGGACTTAATTCGGGCCAAAGAAAATGCAGAAAGAGCAGATCTGCTGAAAACAGCCTTCCTTGAAAACCTTTCGCACGAAATCAGGACACCTCTAAATGCCATTGTAGGATTTTCTAACTTATTAGAAAATTTGGGTAATTTATCTGATACTGAAAAAGATTTTGTAATGCATATAAATTTCGGAAGCAAATCCTTGCTAAAAATTGTAGATTCCATCATGCAGGTTTCAAAAATTCAGCTTGGTGAATATAAAATCAGCCTAACGGAGTTTAATATCACCAAGTTAATTCATGAGCTTTTTGAAGAATTTAAAGCTTCCGATGAGTACCGAAAAAAGAAGAAACTAGAACTAAAATTGAATTTAAAAGGACTTCCGGAACATAAGCTCATGAATAGCGACATATCCGGAGTGCGCATTGTCTTTTTTAACCTGATTGAAAATGCCATTAAATACACAGAGTCAGGCTTGGTTGAAATTGGGGTTTTATTAAAAAATGAAAATATAATTCATTTTTATGTTAAAGACACAGGAATTGGTATTGGTAAGGGAGATATAAAATTCATTTTTGAAAAATTTAGAAAAATTGAACCCGGGAAAACCAAACTATACAGGGGCTTGGGTTTAGGTCTCACTATAGCAAAAAGTATGGTTGAACAATTGGGTGGCAGAATATGGCTGGAATCTGAAGCCGGTAAAGGAAGTACGTTTTATTTTATTATTCCAAATATGTCTTCATAAAAAATATAATAATTAATTTAATTTTAGCATCATCTTTTTTAAACCAATTTTCGTTTCTGGTACAAAATTAGTACTATTTGGATTTGCTTAACAGATAAGGTATTTTTACAATTGTTAAATTGCATGTTCAATTTTCTTGTTTAAAATAAAAGCCTATTAAATAGATTTTTATATGATAATCAGGCAGTTAAAATTTATAGCAACTCTTGTTTACTTCGCCTCCTTAATAATATGGACGTTACCTGCCCAAGTGCGAAATACTGATAGTTTTCAGGTTAAATTAAATAATGTAAAAAGTGACAGCTCAAGAATTGATATACTAAATAAACTTGCTGACAATTACAAAACTATAAATTCAGATAGTGCATTGTTTTATATCAGGCAAAGCATTTTAACAGCCCAAAGCATTAATGACTCTTTGCGTCTCGCAAATTCACATGCCATATATGGGAATATACTTAAAAATATTGGTAACTATTCAATGGCAATAAAAGAACATCAAAAAGCTTTATCGATATACGAATCCAATAAAAATTTTCCCGGAATTGCCAGATGTAATAATAATATTGCCATTATTCATGTTTATCAGGGAAACCAACATACTGCCCTAAAATACTATCAGGTTTCAGAAAAAATCTTAAGGGAACTAAAAAATAATGTCCAATTATTAAGAGTGATAAACAACATTGGCAGGCTCTATCAAAAACAAAAAAAATATAAAAAAGCGATCAGCTATTATCAGGAAGTAATTGATAAAGCTTCACTTTCACAAAACAAACAAGTTCTTTCCTATGCCTATATGAATACAGGTGAGTGTTACCGAAAAATCAATATGCCTGAAAAGTCATTATTGTTCTTTAATAAATCGCTAAAAGCCAATAAAGAATTAAATAATCAGTTAGTGTTTGCTGAAACCTATAATTACCTTGCCCAATTATATTTAGATGGCATTAATCATTATTCCAACACGGCCAATAAAAGAAAAAGTTGTGTTACTTCCATTAGCTACTCAATGAAGTCATTAACAATAAGCTCATTAAACAATTATAAAATCCTTCAAAAGGATGCATTCTTTAATTTATACATTGCCCATAAAGAGTTAGGTAATATTAATAAATCCTTAACATATCTGGAAAAACATTTGGCATATAAAGACAGCTTGTACAGTTTAAATAAAATGAAAGAATTTGAAAACCTGGAAGCTAAATTTCAATCAGAAAAAAAAGTTCTTCAAATAGAAAACCTTGAAAAACAACACCAAATCAATACAAAAACCCTTAAAATACTACAAACAAGGCAATTTTTCCTAACACTTATAATAGTACTATTTCTTTTGTTTATAATTGTTTTACTTCTTATTAGAAAAAAACTAAAAACGAAAAATACTACCATAAATGAACAAAACGAAAAAATAAGCTCACAGTACGAGGAAATAGCACAACAAAACGATGCACTTGAAAAATACAAAAATCATTTGGAAGAAATGATTAAAGAACAGACCAAAGATTTGATTGAAGCAAAAGAAAATGCAATAAAAGCAGACAATTTAAAAACTGCGTTTTTGGAAAACCTGTCACATGAAATCAGAACCCCCTTAAATGCTATCGTTGGTTACTCAAACTTGATGGAATATGAAGAAAACATATCAGAAAATAGTAAAAACTTTATTGACCATATAAATAATGGAAGCAATTCATTACTTAGAATCATTGATTCAATCATGCAGGTATCCAGAATGCAGGTAAGTAAGCTTAAGCTTAGTTCTTCCAGCTTTAATCTTTATAATTTATTAAAAGAGATAGATAAGTTTTTTAGAAATACGAATTCTTTTAAGGATAAGAAGGAGCTAACACTACATCTAAATATTGATACCATAAACACCAATACAGAAGTTTACAGTGACCGGGACAGTTTATATACCATTTTGTTTAACCTTGTGGACAATGCCCTAAAATTTACCGAGAAAGGTACCATCGAGATTGGTGTTTCAAAAGAAAATGAAAACCAAATTTTGTTTTATGTAAAAGATACCGGAATTGGAATTGAACAAGAAGATATTCAATTTATTTTTGACAAATTCAGAAAAATTGAACCCGGAAAAACCAAATTATATAGGGGGTTAGGATTAGGCTTAACCGTAGTAAAAAATATGGTTGAACAACTAAATGGGGAAATATGGCTTGATTCTGAAGCTGGTAAAGGTTCTGAATTTTATTTTAGTTTGCCAAACAAATAGTTTTCAAATTGTTGAAATTTACTTTACTGGATTGAAAAAGTAAAAAACAAGAAGGTACTAATAAACAATCCTATTAATTTCAAGCCCTGTATCATCCAGGTAATCCTCAATTTCATCCAACATATCCTGATCATCCTTATCACAATACCAGTTTACGCTAACTTTGCCGCCATTATCTACATATTTACGTAAGATAAACAACATATCAAAAAGGCTCCTTGATGCGCGGGTATTAAAATACGTAAGGTTTATTTCAAAAACAATTTGCTTTTTTATTTTTTCAATGTATTCATACAACCAATCGTAAAGTGGTTGAAAAAATTCAACTGTATCTTCAAGATGAGCTTCGCCTTTAATCGAACATTTACCTGTAGAAACTATAAATTCAACTGTTGGTGTAAAAAAAGTTGTTTTAACGCCTTTTATGATTAAATCATTCATACTAAAATTTGTTTTTTCTGATGCATGAAAACCACCATAAATTTATGAAATTTATAAACATAATCCAAAATATCAGACCTTTCCCTAAATAAAACTATGAAAAAGATAACATTTAAAATTATTCTTTTACTACTACCAAATATCTGGCAATAAGATCGCTTAAAATATTAACCTCAATTGGTTTGGTTATAAAATCATCACAACCTGCCTGTTTAGCTTTTTCTCTATCTTCATTAGTTGTGTACGCAGTTTGGGCAACAATAGGAAGGTTTTTACGGAATTTTCTTATCTCTTGTGTTGCTTCTATCCCGTTCATAATTGGCATTTTTATATCCATTAACACCAAATCAATATCAACATTTTCTCTACAACAATCTACAGCCTCTTGACCGTTTTCTGCATTTAGGATTTTTAAGTTCACATCCATATCTTCCAGTAAAGTTTCAAGGTATAGAGAGTTAATTACCTCATCTTCAACGATTAGGATAGTATGTTTGTTTTTAACAGAAGAGCTACTTTCATTACTTATTCCCTTATCAGTAATTATTGTTGTTTCACCAGCTGGTGCATATGGTATTGTAAATGTAAAAGTTGAACCCTTTCCTTTTTCGGATTTAACCCATATTTTACCACTCAAAAGTGTTACATTTTCTTTTACAATAGAAAGTCCTAAACCCAATCCACCAAATTGCCTTGTTGAACTTTCCTCTTCTTGCCTGAAGCGGTCGAATATTACATGTTGCATTTCAGGGTTGATGCCAATACCGGAATCTTCAATACAAAATTCAATATTAGAATTATTTTTTTTACAGCTCACTTTCACATAGCCTTCAGAAGTATATTTTAATGCATTATCAATTAAATTGTTCAGGATTTTTTTTAATTTAAGCGCATCTGACATGATATTGCCATCTTTTTCGCTAAGTTCATTGATCAATTGAATTGATACCTTATCATTACTTTCATTTTCATAAACTGCAATTAAATCGTCTAAAAAGCGGTTTAAATCCACCTCGCCCAGATTAAGTTTCACATTTGAAGTAGCCAGATGCGAAACTTCCATAATATCATCAATAATATGCATTAATTGCTCACTGCTTCTTATAATAATATCTCCAAACTCTTGTCTTTGTTCATCAGATAGATCCTGCTCATTTAAAATCTTGGTAAAACCAATGATGCCATTCATCGGGGTTCTTATTTCATGTGAAATATTGGCAAAAAACACCGATTTTAAGCGATCACTTTCTTCTGCTTTATTTTTTGCTACAATCAACTTTTCATTCGAGCTTTTTAATTCTTTATTTATTTTTACAAGACTCTTATTTTTTTCTTTTAATTCCACGGTAAGCTCCTTATTTTCCTGTTCGAGCTTATAAACTCTTAAAGCTTTTTCAATGATTGTACGTAAATCACCTTCCTGCCATGGTTTTTGAATGTATTGAAATATTTTAGCATCATTAATGGCACTTTGTAATGCATTAAAATCAGTAAACCCGGTTATTAAAATTCGATTAAGTTGTGGGTGGGCTTCAAGTGTATGTTTAAAAAACTCAACCCCGGTCATTTCTGGCATACGCTGGTCGCTCAAGATAATGTCAATATCTTCTTTCTTAAGGATTTCTATACCATCCTTTGCATTTGTAACCGTGTATACATCATACTCACGCCGAAAAGTATTCTTAAAAATCCTAAGATTACTTTCCTCATCGTCAACATATAAAATAGAAAATTTTTTGTTCATTATTATTCAATGGTTAATGCATCAATAATTACTTGCTTCAATTCTTCATATTTCCAAGGTTTTGATATAAAACGAAACAATCTATATTCATTAAATGCCTTTTCAATATCTTCATTCGCACTGTAGCCTGATACAATTAAACGATTTGGTGGAATTGTATCAAACTTTTCATTAATTATTCCCAATAGTTCTACGCCTGTAATTTCAGGCATGCGTTGATCAGTAATAACCACATCGATTTTATTTTTTTCTAGGATTTGCAATCCTTCTTTTGCCGAATTTGCTAAAAATATTTCAAAATCACGACGAAAAGTACTTTTAAATAAACGTAAGTTCACTTCTTCATCATCAACATATAAGATTTTTTTTAAATTTTCCATTGTTAAACATAGCTTTGTTTTATTGGTAACTTAATAGTAAACTCCGTGCCATTACCCAAATCTGATTCAACATTGATTTCACCATCATGGTCTTTTATTATTCCATAAGTGATTGAAAGACCCAGGCCAACTCCTTTCCCAACATCTTTACTTGTATAAAATGGCTCAAAAATACGCTCTTTTAAATCAGAGGATATACCTATACCATTATCCTTAATTGCTACAAAGATATAATTTTTTACCTTTTTTGTACTAATTTTTATATTTCCCTTAACTTCAATTGCATCTATAGCATTATTTAGAACATTTAATAAGGCCTGGTTTAGCTTTCCCGGAAGACATTCAATTTTAGGCATGTTTGTTTCATAATCCCTGACGATTTCAATTTTATTTTTATATTTATTTTTTAACAATAATAATGATCCCTCTATACCTTCATGTATATCTGCAAAAACGTATTCGCCTTTATCTGCCCGTGAAAAATTGCGCAAGCCTTCAACAATATCATTTATTCGTTCTGAGCCAGTTTTGACATCCTGTAATGTTTCATATACAGCGCTATAAGCATCATTAAAATAATATTCTTCTTTTAGCTTTTGAATTTTTTTTATTTCTGTTTTCAAACCCATAGAATCAGGTGATAGTCTGTCAATTTCTTTAAGCACTATATCAATATCATTAAAGTCTTTTTGAAGGCTATTTACACCTGTATAAATAAAGTTAACAGGGTTGTTAATTTCATGTGCAATACCGGCTGTTAATAAACCAAGTGATGCCATTTTTTCTGATTGCACAAGTTGTGTTTGCATTTCTCTTAAACTATTCAAAGTTGTTTCTAAATCAGCATTTTGATCAATTATTCTTTCGTTTTTTTCATTTAACTCATCATTTGTAACTTTTAATTCTGCCTTTTGATGAGTTATTATTTCATTCTTTCTACCAAGGCTTTTTACATAAAATACACCTGCAATAAATAATGCTACTAATAATGCAAAACCAGAAAATGTAATTATCCTCATCCTGGTTTGCTTAACTTCGTCTATCTTTTCCTGTTTAAGCCTAATTTTGTCTCCTTCTGCTTTTTCTTTATCATATAAATATTTTGCCTCAAGTCTACCAATTTCCTTCGACTGTGATTCATTCAGCAGACTGTCTTTATAATTTTCGCAAATCTTATGGTATTTCAAGGCTTTCTTATAATCCCCTTTTTTTTCATAAGTAAGAAACAAGTTTGAAGCAGCTTCTTGTATCTCTTTTTTTGAATTAATTTCAAATGATAATTCAAGTCCCTTCACCCCAAAATTTATTGCCTGATCATAATTTGATTTTAGCCTATAGGTTTTTCCTATTAAAGTATAAGCCTGGGCAATATCCATTTTTTCACCCATTGACTTTTTAGCCTTTAAACACTTTGTTAAATAATACAGCGCTTTTTTATAGTCTCCCATATTGCTGTATATCTGGCCAATATTGTTTTCCAGGGTAGTTATTGTACTTTTGTCTGTTAAGGTGTCCAGATATTCCAGGGCGTGAAAATAGGAATCAAGTGATTTTTTTAACTCCCCTTTCATTTCATAAATAAGCCCAACGTTATTATGTGACCTTGCAATCGTTTTGTTGTCACCATACTTTTCTTTAAGGCGTAGGCTTTGCCCAAGGTAATCTAATGCTTCATCAAAATTTTCCTGGTACATATAAACCAAGCCAATATTATTTAATGTCTGGGCTTTTTTTTCCAGGTCCATCAATTCTTCCCTGATATTTAGCGCTTCAAAATAATTATCTAAGGCTGTCGAATAATTGCTCTGAAACAGATTGACATTTCCAATCTCATTCCTTGCATCAGCAACCCCTCTCTTGTCATTAACAGATTCTCTATATTTCAATGCTATACCCAAATTATCCAATGCAGTTTCATAATCACCCATCCTATAATTCACTATTCCCGTTTCATATAATACATTATTAATCATAGATGGATCATCCAACCCTTTGCCAATATCAAGGCTATTCTCTAACAGCAATATTGATTCTGAATAATTTCCTGCCTCTTTATTTATCACGCCCAAATTTAAAAGTGCGGAAATTTTACCCTGTTTATAGTCCAAAATCATTGAAAGTGAATCTGCTTCCTTTGCATATTCCAGCGCCAAATGTTGATCTAATTGGATTAATTCATTTGACAGCTTATTTAACAGGTCAACTCTTTCTGTATTTGTACTTATATCTAAACTGTTTTTCAGGCTATCAATATTTTTTGTTTGCCCATACGCTGAAAATGAAAGGTATATAAGGAACAACAGTGCCATCACATATCTATATAAGCAAAAACTCCCTTGAAAATGACCAGATACGTTTTTTGATAAAGTTTTTTCTTGTTTGTAGGTAAGGTACTGGTTTTTCATTATATACTATCTTGAAGTTTATTACCATAAAGATAGATTATATTTTTTAAAAAAATTAATAAATATCTTACACTTTCTGGTTTTTTTGGCTTTTTAATTCTGCTATTTGATCAAATATAAAATTCCCTCCTTTAATTTTTTTATTATTTTTGTAGAACTTGGGAATAATAGCTGTTTACCAAACCACTCTACGCCATGAAACATCCATTGTAAAAGCCTTGCCACCCAAGGTAATGACTATTTAGGATGTTCCATGTGGTAAATGAAAAACAATAAAAATAGACACATGAAAAATTTATTTCTAAATTTATTACATATCAAATATAATTTCCTAAATCATTTGATTTTAATTTTTTTATCCTTGTTTGTACTTCCGCTAGTTACCTATAGTCAAACACCAAAGGATGTAGAAGTCATGCTTGAATGTGTAGAAGATTTGGGCAATGGTACTTTTAAGGCCAACTTTGGTTATTATAACCCCAATTATATAACCATAACAATTGATGAAAAAGCCAGCCAACTGGTTTATAATGGTGGGGAAAAGAAAATTTATGCCCTTAATACTTTTGAACCGGGCAGGCATGCTTATGTTTTATCAAGGACATTTGAGGCCGGTGATGGGTTAAGGTGGCAGATAAAACTTCCAAATGGCCATATTAAAGAGGTATATGCTGATGCGAATTCTTTAATCTGTACAGGGAGTTTGGGTTATATTGAGCCTTATTTTTCAGCACCGGATGGGGGAAAATTAATTTCAATAATTGGAACAGAATTAACAGCACTTTATGAAAATTATATAGCAACTGAAAATGTAAACTCCAATGATGTATTTAAACTTAGTGATGACGGCCTGAACGTGTTAATAGAAGTTGTACCTAACTATGGGCAGTATCAAAACTTGTTGTCCCTACTTCGAAGACCTGAATATGGTTTAACAAGTGAAGTGGGCAACAATGATGATGATGTACTTATAACCGGGATGTTCCCGATAAATAATTTACTGTTAATAAACGACTTACCTCAACTAGCATCTTATGCCCGCCCTGTATATCCTGCATTAACAAATATCGGGGCAACAACTACACAAGGCGATATTTCCATACACTCTGATTTTGTCCGCGGGGGATATGGTGTTTTGGGTGAAGGTGTTAAAATAGGTATTATTTCAAATAGTTATAATACCAAAGGAAATGCATCAACAGATATTGCAAACGGCGATCTTCCAGATAATGTAACAATATTAAAAGAATTCCCGGGAACAAGTACTGACGAAGGAAGGGCTATGATGCAGATTATTCATGACATTGCACCTAAAGCACAACTATATTTCAGGACAGGCTTTATAAATGAAGGAGATTTTACAGATGGGATAATAGAGCTTCAACAAGCAGGATGTAATATCATTGTTGACGATATTAGTTATATTACAGAACCTTTCTTTTATGACGGGATTGTTGCCAAAACTATAGATTCAATTGTTGATTTAGGGGTAAGCTATTTCTCGGCTGCCGGTAATTTTGGCAATAAATCATACTCCGGTGTATTTAACCCAATAGAAGCACCAGAAGGAGTAATGGGAAGTGCCCACAATTTTGGAAACGGCGATATCTATCAGAACATATCACTTGAAGAAGGTTCTTATACAATAGTCCTTCAATGGGAAGATGATGGAATAACACAATCAGATTTAGATATTTACCTTGCTAATGAAGATGGTTCTAACATATTAGGACTTAACCGAAATAACATTGAAGGAGATCATATTGAAGTATTACCGTTTTTAGTCACCAATGGTAATGTTACCACAAATATTTTAATTACCAGTTCAGCCGGGGCAAATGTAAATTTTAAATATGTTGTTTTCCGTGGAGGCCATAATTTTAATATAAACGAATATAATAGTGGCACTTCAACCATTGTAGGCCATGCAAATGCAACAGGGACTATTGCTGTTGGTGCAGTATTATATTCTAATACACCTGCATTTGGAGCTAACCCTCCGACAATTGCTTCCTTTTCATCAATAGGCGGTACTCCAATTCTTGGCGAAACCGAATTAAGAAAGAAACCGGATTTTACAGCCCCTAACGGAGTAAACACTTCTGTAGACCTGGGAGGAGTAAATATAGATGATGATTTATTCCCGAATTTTTTCGGAACCTCTGCTGCTGTCCCCCATGCAGCCGGTGTCGCGGCATTATTGTTAGAAGGGAAGTTAAAATTCGACAGCTTAAGTTTAAGTCCTGATGAAATAAGGGGTTTGTTACGAAATTCTGCTATTGATATGGATCAGCCCGGCTTTGACTTTAAGAGCGGATATGGCTTTATCAGTGCAAAAGAAGCAATGGCTTTAATTGCCGAACCAATACCTGTAATTACAGAATTGCACTACCCTGAAACAATTACACCGGGTGAAGAAGAGTTTGTTTTAACCGTAATAGGAAACTTCTTTACTGATTCATCAAAAATTTTGTTCAGGGACGAAGCTTTAACCACCACATTTATTAGCGAAACAGAGCTGACGGCCATAATTCCCGTTTTTAGCGGTAACCCGCCTATCAGTGTAATTACAGGAGCAATTGCTTCAAATATTATCGATGGCGGAACAACTTCTGATCTGCTTTTCTCTGATATACCTAAAAAAAATGTATCAATTACTGTAAACAATACAACAAAAAAATACGGTCAGGCAAATCCTGAATTTACTGTAAATATACTGGTTGATGACCAGGCTCTAAGCGAATCAGGGCTTACAGAAGCTGACCTGGGCTTATCAGAAATTAATTTTATGACACCGGCAACTAATTTCAGTAATGTAGGCAATTATATTACCCAGCCATACATTGCAGGGGAATTTGATGTATCGATATTGGAACTATATAATTTTAACTATGAAGTTGTTGAAGTAGAAGGTGAGCAACGTACAATATTTGATTTAGAAGAAGGCAAAGGTATTTTAACCATTGAAAAAATGCCGGTGCATATATCACCAAATGACCTTGAACTAACTTATGGTAATGATTTAAACGGTTCAAATATTAGTTTCAATTACGAAATCGGGCTTGATTCCGGCTTAGTCCTTTCACCAACAGAACAAGCACAAATTCTTGATACCTTACAGAATTATCACAGCAGTGCTTTATCAAATGGAATTGCATTGGTAAATGGCATCCCCCTTGTAAACGGTATCCCGTTGGTGAACGGTACACCTTTAGTGAACGGGATCCCATTAGTAAACGGAACTGCACTGGTTAATGGAAAAGAAGTTGAAGTGATGGCTGATGGTACTGTCCTTGTAAACGGTACACCACTGGTTAATGGTACACCATTAGTAAATGAGATAACATTGATTAACGGTATCCCGCTGGTTAATGGTATCCCACTGGTTAATGCCATGGAAATAATTAATGGGAACGCATTGGTCAATACTACTGAAATTTCTGTTAGCAATGGTATATTAACCCATGTAAATGGAACACCTTTAGTAAATGGTATCCCTCTTGTAAATGGAATCCCATTGGTAAACGGAACTGCACTGGTTAATGGTGTTACAGTAAATGTTGTTAACGATAGTACAGTTCTAATTAATGGTATACCTTTGGTAAACGGTACTGCTCTGGTAAATGGTATTCCTTTAGTTAATGGTATCCCGCTTGTAAACAGCAATAATATTATTAATGGCACAGCACTAGTTAATAGTTTAAATATTGCCATAGAAAATGGTATCCCGCTGGTTAATGGAATACCATTGGTAAACGGCATTCCTTTAGTTAATGGAACAGCCCTGGTTAATGGTGTCGAAGTAATAATAGAAAATGGTACGCCTTTGGTTAATGGTATCCCATTAGTCAATGGCATTACTTTGGTCAATGGTATCCCTTTGGTCAATGGTACACCTTTGGTTAATGGAACTGCCCTGGTAAACAGCCTGCCATTGGTGAATGCCGACGGTACAATTATAAATGGCACACCATTGGTTAATGGTATTCCATTGGTTAATGCAGAAGGCTTTACAGAATTTGTTGGTTTAGACAATATGGGTATATTGGCAAACGAAAATGCATTAGCAAGCGGAACACCGCTTGTAAATGGTATCCCTTTAGTAAATACAATAGAAGAAAATATTGATGCCATTTCTTTTGTAGATGCAGTCAATCATCAAAACTCATATAATATAGAACTTAGTGGAACACCACTGGTAAATGGTATACCATTGGTAAACGGACTGGCATGTATTAACGGAACACCTTTGGTAAATGGAACGGCATTAGTAAACGGTATACCTTTGGTTAATAGCCTGGCATTAGTAAATGGAACTGCATTAGTAAATGGTGTAGATATCGTAAATGGAATACCAGATGCTAATTCCGGGGTAATAATGATTCTTGATCCTCAAGCTTTAGATCCTGTAGAACAGGTAAACTTTGGTTCAATTAATCTAATAACCGGGACAACAGCAGGTAAACACTGGATTATTCCGGGCGCATTAAATTCAGATAATTTTGAAGTAAGCTATGGTTTGGGTTCATTAACAATTAACCAGGCAAATGCAAGTGTTACTATAGATAATCTTACTCAAACTTATGATGGAAACGGGAAGTTCCCATCTTCAATAACAGCTTTATCGGGCGACTCAACAGATCTTGGACTGAAAGTTTTCTTTTCATATAAAAATGAGCAAAATGAAGTAGTTACAACACCTGTAGACGCAGGCACATATTCCGTTACTGCTACTATAATAGATCTAAATTACTTTGGAAGCTCTAACGGAACTTTGACCATTGAACCAGATACAGTTATTATAACATTTGAAAATCTGATCCAGGTTTATAATGGTACAGCATTGACACCGATCATTACAATTGAACCCTCTGATGTTGAGGTAAATATTATCTATAATGCTGATCCTATAAATGTTGGAACTTACACAGTGACAGCACAAGTTAATGATCCTAATTATACCGGCTACAATGAAGCTTTATTAGAAATTTTGAAAGCACCGCTTACAATAACTGCTGATAACAATTTTATTAATAAAGGTGATGCTTTACCAGATTTTACTTTTACCTATGATGGGTTTGTAAATGGTGAAACAGAACAAGATATTTTTGTAACAGGACCAACTTATACTCTACTTCATGCAATAGATGGAACAGAATATACAGGTTTGGCTGGAACTTATACAATTACACCAACACATACCGCTGATAATTATGATATTGAAGCATTTGAAGGTACATTTTGGGTAAATCCCTTTGGGCCGGGCACAAAAGCTGTTAAGCCTAGTTTGGAATGTGTAGAAGAAATATATGATACTTCAGGCCTATCATATATTGCACATTTTATATATGAAAATGCAAACGATGAAGATGTTTATGTTCCAATAGGTGAAAGTAATTTACTTATACCTGAGGGAGAATATTATAGTCTTGATCATCCGGAACTGTTTGTTTCCGGTGGAGGTAGTTTTGATGTATTGTTTGATGGAAATAAACTAACATGGATTGTATCCAGTTTAGGTCCTGGTCATCCTACATCATCAGCTTCAGAAGCTAGTTCAAGCTCATCAAAATGCCCGTACGAATATTCAACGAAAAGTACAACTAGTGAAGTTTCTGTTCAAAACTTATATATTGAAGCACAAAGTAATATTTCTTCATCGGTATTTGAGGGTATTTCGAATAAGCCTTTCGAACAAAATGCTGATATACAAACTCGGGAATTATTGGTACAGGATGCTGACATTATAGCATATCCAAACCCGGTTAAGGGCAAACTTTTCATTCAGTTTAAAGAAGATTTTATTTTAAAAAATAAAATTAACATTCATAATGTTCAGGGAAAAACCTTTGAGCCTAGGGTAAATAGGACATCAAATCACACGTTGGAAGTTGATCTTTCTGGAATAAAGCAAGGCTTGTATTTTATCAAGATAAATTTAAAAGGACAATTAAAGGTTGTTCGTTTTATTAAGCAATAATATAAACACTAAAAAAATCTTTCTAACCTTAGTTCAATATAAGGGTTTTATTAAATCTTTATAAATCAACATCTCTGGGATTTTAGGGCTAGTATGAAAACAAATTATTTATTTATAGGAAAATTAATGATAAACTCAGTTCCTTTTCCAATTTCACTATTAACTATAATATCACCAAAATGTTCTTCCACTATTCCATATGAAATAGCCAGCCCTAAGCCTGTTCCGGCACCAACATCTTTTGTAGTATAAAACGGGTCAAAAATCTTTTGTTGGGTCGCTTTATCCATACCCTGGCCATTGTCTTTTATTGTAATATAAACTTTCCCTTCTAATTCTTTGGTGTTAATAGTAATCTCTCCGGTGTCTTCAATTGCATCTATAGAGTTATCGATTAAATTAATAAAAACCTGAATTAGTCTTCCCGGGTTACAATTAATATTTGAAATGTTTTTTTCATAATTGCATTTAACAGATATCCTGTTTTTGTATTTATTTTTTAGCATTAATAGTGAATTATCTATTATTCTATTAATACTAAAGGGTGTAAAATCTTTATCACCAACTTTTGAAAAAAACCTTAAACCATTAATAATTTCTGTCGTTCTTTCAACACCTGTTGTGATATCAATTATAGTTTGTGGTATTGCTTTTGTTGCTTCTTCAAAATAATATTCCTTTTTTAAAAGGTTTATTTTTTCAATTCTCTCATTAATATTTTTATCATCTAATTTCAACTTTTTTATCTCATCAATTATGATATAAACATCATCAAAATCCTTTTTTATACTATTTATCCCTGCAAAAATAAAGTTTATGGGATTGTTTATTTCGTGTGCAATTCCTGCTGTTAAAACACCAAGCGATGCCATTTTTTCTGACTGGACAATTTGTAGTTGTGCTTTGCCTAACTCTTCTAATGTCAAAGCCAAATTTTCATTCTTTTCATTTGCCTTTTCGTTAATAGATTTAATTTCTTCATAACTCTCATTAAGTTTTTCTTTTTGTTCACGTAGTAAAGCATTTTTCTGCTTTTTATCCTTATTTGCCATATACATAACAAAAACCAAGACAGCTATTAGTAAAATTATTGCCCCAAATAAATAAACCGTAAGCCTTTGCCTGCTTATTGTTTCACCTTGCTGACCCAATGTTTTATCCTTTATTTTAATAGCTTCATTCATTTCATCAATTTCTGCTTTTTGTTTATTCAGAATTTTCTTGCGTGACTCTATCTTCTCATTTTGTCCGGCTAATAAAAACTTGCTCTCATTCAAAGTATCATTTAAATAAACTAAATCTTCATATGCTCTCTTCAATATCTCTTTTTGTTTATTCATCTGATATTTTAAAGAATTAATTTCAGAGAACAAACTATCCCTTGCTCTATTTTGTGTTTCAATAAATACCTTTTGTATTTCAACTTGTTTGTTGGTTTCTGTCATTTTTTTATCCAAAAGGCTTAAAGATTTTTGATGTTGTACCATTTTTTTATCCATTTCACGCAATGATTCTTGCGATTGCAGATAAAGTTTTAAAACGTCAATCTCGTTACCTCCCATTAATAATACTTCATCGCTAATTTTTAATTTCTGTCCATAAATATTTGCTTTGTTAATTTCGAAAAGCAGCTTTTTATCTTCTGTATCATAAAGATTTAGCATCACCACACGCTTATTTTCAACATTTTCACCAACCAGCATTATGGGTTTGTGGTCAATCATATCAAAGACCTCTATGTAATACCCTAATTTATCGGCTGCCACAAATACAAGCTGTGCATCCTTAATGTTGTCTTGCGGTTTCTTCAGAACAATTAATGAAACAGGTTTTCCCTTTGCCTCATGGATTTTAGCCATGTGATTAAGTTCTTTAATAAGCACCTGATTTTCACTTAATAAACAAATATTAAAAACCTCAAGCTCTTTTTCGTTTGGCCAGGTGGTATGTTTCACAAAATTATAAATATAGGCACCTGTAATTTCCGACCTGTTTACCTGGGCAACAGATGTTTGCCAAAAAATGATTCCTAAAAATAAGCTAAAGATAATTTTTCTTTTCATGTACATACTTTATATTCTTTTCATTTGCCACTACTTGTCTCGCCTGAGCAGCATAGCCCGCTCCACTACCACGGAAAAACCGCCCTTAATTATAGGGAATAGTTTCAAAACAGTTATTTTTTAGGTTTAAAATTATTTACCCTATATCCTAATTTAAACATTATAGTCCTTTGTGGCTGCCTGTACCTTTCCGGTTCCAGGTTTGATGTATGATAATATTTGGTATCTAACAAATTTTTTACAATTAGCTGAATATCTGCATTCTTATATTTCAAAACAGAAAGTGTTGAATGAAAAATTACCGCTGGTTCAATAAAATTAGTTCCCGTTTGTGTTATGGTTTTTGTGTTTTTGCGTCTTCCAATATAATTAGCCCTTAAATTGATGCTAATATATTTAAAAAATGAATATGTTGTACCTAAATTTGCCATATGGATAGCAATTTCCGGAATAAGGAGCCCATTTTCATCTGAGCTATAATTATATGTATAGTTCCCATAAAATTTAAGGTTTCGTTTTCCATAATTAAAAGCAAATTCAACACCATCGGTATTTATATTCCCTTGATTATCCCAGAAATAATTAGCATTAATAAATTTTTTTGTTAACGCATTGTATAAGTAGTTTTTATACACAGATATTTCCGCCCTGATATATTTCCCAAAAGAATACATCCCTGAAAACTCATAGGTTTCCATTTTTTCAGGTTTCAAGTCAATATTTCCAAGACCATCAGTATAATCCCATGGTTTTGGTGCTCTAAATGCCTCGCTGTAAAGAACTCTTAATGTTGTGTTTTTTGCATTAAATATAATACCTACCCTTGGAGTAAGTACCTGCTTATAGAAACTACTATTATCAAACCTTAATCCGGCAACTATCTGAAAATTAAAAGGAAGCTTATATTGCATTTGGGCAAAAGTGCTAAAAAGTGTATTGCCTTGCATTTCAGGCATGACGGGCTTTGGCGGCTTAATATCCGGAGAGTTACTGTAAGTATTTGAGTATCCATTTGCCAGTTTTTCATATTCATAAATCAATCCACCTGTAGCATACAATTTCTCTTTATAGCGGTAATTAATGATGCTTTCAGCACCCAATAAATAGTTTGGTCGAAAATATGCTTTTTGCGCAGTATCTGTTACGATTTTTACCGAATTAGCTAAAACTGTTGCATTTCTATTGTAAAGGGTAGTTTTTATTGATAATTTTTCGTTGATTTTATATTTATGTTTAATATAAGCATTAATAAACTGCATATTCCATAAAGTACCATAGTCCCTGTATATTGTCCCAACTGAAGGGTAATGGGTTGCAGTGGAACTTTGCCTGTTTTGATAATTTATACCTGCTGAAAATGTTTTATAGTGAAACTTTGTATCAAAAGAATAATCATTCTCGAAATTTTCCATTTCATCAGTCCAGTTATAATCACCAGCACTGCCTGTCAAATCAACTTTTTCTGTAGTTTTATACATACCTGACATAAGGAACCCCATATCTTTTTCATCATTATAATAATTAAAATTTACATCGGTATAATAAGTATTAAAATTTCCAAACAAAGCATTTGCAAAAAAAACAGGCTCTCTTTTTGTACTTTTTGTAATGATATTAATTATTCCTGAAACCGCATTTGTTCCATATATAACGGAAGCCGGGCCGTAAACAACTTCAATACGTTCAACATTAGCCAGGTTATATTGACCACCGCCATAGAAACCACCAGAATTTAGTTCATTAATTTGTACACCATCTATTAAAATAAGTATTTTATT
>JBDLJL010000101.1:0-19918 GCA_039714415.1 Bacteroidota bacterium | reverse complement strand
AACGAACCTTGAACCCGGCGACTATAATTTTAAGGTAAGGGGTACTAATAGCGATAAATTGTTAAATGAAGAAGGTGTGGCTTTTAATATTAAAGTAATACCACCATTTTGGCGTACAAAAGGATTTCTTTTTATGATGTTAGTGCTTGCTATCCTTGCTGTAACCTCAATTTATAGTTTTTTGGTAAAATTAAAAACGAATAAAATTCTTGAGGAAAAAAATCATGAACTTGAAGATGCCAATAGTCGGTTAATTGAGTCGCAACAAAACCTGAAGGTGCTTAATGATACCAAGGATAAGTTTTTTTCAATTATTGCTCATGATTTGAGAAATCCGTTTAATCCGTTGTTATCATTAACTGAATTGTTGCATGATGATTATGACTCTTTTGACGAAAAAGAACGACGAGATTTTATTAAAGATATTAGAAATGGTGCAAAGCGTTTGTACGACCTTTTGGAAAATTTGTTGCAATGGTCTTTGTCTCAAACTAAACAAATTAAATTTAGCAGGATTAGGCTGGAAATGAATGAATTAATAAGTAAAAATATTGACCTGCTTCGAATTAATTCTGATAAGAAAAATATTAATATCATAAATGATGTAAAAAATGGCACTTATATATTAGCGGATGAAAATATGATAAATAGCATTATTCGAAACTTGTTAAACAATGCAATTAAGTTTTCATCTGATGGAACTAAAATTACAATCAGTAGTATAGATACTGGCTTAAAGTACCAATTTGCTGTTAAAGATGAAGGTTTTGGAATAAAACCGGAATATATTGATACACTATTTGATTTTGGTTTTTCTAAAACAAGAATTGGAAAATCAAACGAAAGAGGCTCTGGCTTGGGCCTAATTCTTTGCAAAGAATTTGTCGAGAAAAACAATGGCGAAATAAAGGTTGAAAGTGAAATGGGAAAGGGAAGTGCTTTTTATTTTACTGCGCAGAAGGCTGACTAAGCAAATTATTTAACCCATTCAATTGTTTTGAAGAACTTGATTAATTATCTTTGCACCTGAAAGTATTGAATTCAGTATAAAAACTTGTTATTTTTTCAGTGGCTATGGAAATTTTTAAATATAAAGCAACTGGTTTAAAACCAGGTATCATTCTGGATGTTGAAAATCAAAAATTTGTAATATCTGGTAAATCATGTCCGGAAAATGTGATAGAGTTTTACCAACCTGTTATGAAATGGCTGGAAGAGTATAAAGAAAATCCCCTACCTAAAACAGTATTTGAATTCAATTTGGAATATTATAATACGGCCTCTTCTAAGATTTTATTTGTTTTGATGCAGAAATTTGAAGCTATCAAGGAAACAGGTAATGAGGTTCTTATTAAATGGTTTTTCCCTGAAGATGATGAAGCACTCGAAGAAGCCGGTGAAGAATATGATCATTTAATTGATGTGGATTTTGAATTAATCCCAACTGAAAGTATTGGGTAGTTTGGGAATAATAATCTCATATCTTTTTCTTTCCCTTTTTCCCACCAGCTTTTAGGAACCAATTGCCAATTGCGGTATTTTTCAGGAGATATCTCTTTTTTATTTTCAATCCACTTAATCATAAAATATCTTAAATCTTTATTAGTAGAATTAATTATCCTTTCAGCTAACTGCTCTTTTGGAATTTCTGCTCCTTTAATTAAATGGCCACCTCCACCATTTCCCCGATATGAGTTAATTGCTACTGTATATTGGCTATCTAATTCAAACTTTTTGCCATTTGATAAGTAGGTGATTTTAACCCTGCTGCCTTTGTTGCTTTTTAGGTTAATCGTATAATTTATTCCCGCCGCTGATGAGAAATTGTAATAAGCTGAGGCTAAGCGGACACCTCCATCATCAGTTGATTGTAATTTTAATAAATGGTCATTTTTATTTTGCATCTGGTTAAACCACAAATCAGCAGAATATTCCAGATAGGCTTTGATTTCTTTTCCACTTAACTTCATTGTGTATAAAAGATTTTCAAAACGGTATAATTTGAACATGTCTCTGACGTATACCGGGCCTGATTTTATTTCAGTACTATAACTTAGTGGGGAAGTGAATGAAATATCTGCATTGCTGATTTCTAATTGAATCTTATGAACTAAATCAACAAATTCAGAATTGCCAAATAATGCTTCTTTACTCGAAACACTTTTTGTGAAAGAGCCAATTTCGCGGTTTACGTAATTTTTAATTTCTTCAGGGTAACTATCAAAATTGGCTAAAAATGTTGAATCAGGCTCAATATTTTCGGTAGGGACAATATTTCCTTTTATAACTTTATTATATTTATTTTTTTTATTGTCCCAGGTGAATTCAATATCTGCAATTGCCATGTACCTTGCATGACTTCTGGGATCTAATAATAGGACATCTGAACTATCAGAACTTTTTAACCAAAGGTTATATTCCCTATGGTCATGCCCGGTAAAAATAATATCAAATCCCGGAACTTCTTGGGCTACTATTTTTGATGCATTTTCATTTTTATAGGTTGTATCAGTTTGATTATTATAAGTATAATCAACTCCCGCATGGAACAAGCCTACAATTAAATCAGGTTTTTCATCAGTTTTAATAATATCAATCCATTTTTGTGCGGAAACTACCATGTCTTCAAATTCTATTCCTTTCCAAATTTTTTCGGGTAACCAATTAGGAATAGCTGGTGTAATAAGCCCTAATACTGCTATTTTCAATCCTTTTCGATGTAATATGACATAAGGTTTAAAATAAGGTTTGCCTGATTTTTTGTCAACTGCATTTGCCGCTAACCAGGGAAACTTAAACTCCTTGTTAAGCTTATCATATACTTCATGTCCCGTTTCAATATCATGGTTCCCTATTGTTGCCGCATCATAGGCCATGAAATTCATTACTGAGGCACAAATATGTTCCTCATTAGTGTTTTCAAAATTGGAATAATATACCACTGGTTGCCCTTGTAAAATATCACCATTGTCCAGAAGGATGGTTTCTATATCTCTAATTGCTCTCTGTTGTTTGACGTATGTGTACACATTCGCTAGAGAATTATTTGTTTTTTTGTTCTGAATGAAGTCGTAAGGGAAAATATTGCCATGAACATCAGTTGTTTCAATAATTCTTATTTTAACTTTTTCAGTGTGCTGTGGTTCTAGGTTACACGAAAATAATGATATTATAATTCCCAATAGAATGAATAGGAAATTCCTGATAGTCATAATTCTGGATTTAATGATTAAATTTATAAAAGTGATGCTAAGAATTATACAAAGGTACTCTCTAAAAATTCAAAGATTAAGGCTTTCAAATTTTTCAAAGCTCGATTTTACTATTGTAAATGAGTGTTTTGAAAAATTTGAGTAACGCAGAGATTTGGATTTTTAGAGGTTACCCAAAGTAGAAGTTGCTAAAATAAATATAGGTTACAATAAATAATATTATAAGAAATATATAAAATCCAATACCAGAACTTGAATTTGTCTTATCAAACTTTTTACGGTAGTTCTTTTTTCTTGTAATTTCCTTCATTCGTTTATATATTAATTAAGTGCCTGATATTTAAACTGTTTATTTTTGTCGTTTCTGGGTTCGTTAGTTTCGCTTAATTAAGGCGGATGCAAATTTTAAAACCGCAGTTTACTTTCAGTAAATGAGGATTCTAAAAATTGGATCCAACGTGGGGTAAGTAGAAACTTACGAATTCTGAGTTTAGTTTATTTTGCAAGATACGAATATTAGCCCGAATTATTATGCTTCGCAGGGCTAAAGGTTCATAAAGTTTTATGAATAATCCTTGCGACTAAGTAAATGTAAGGTTTTCAAGAAAAATAAAAACCAACATTTTCTAAGTCGGGGTTAACCCGTTTAACTCATAAATATTGGAAAATATAATATTTATGAATTAAACAGGTTAGCTTAAAGTCGTTCAACTTAATTTGAAATATTTTTATTTGAATAGGTACAAATCAACATAAAATTGTTTTTAGCCAAAATTTGGTGATAACAATCATAAATTATTATTATTTCTTAATTACATTTGTGCAAAAAATAAATAAAATCAAAATATAAATATATACAAAATGAAGATAGCTATAGTTGGAACCGGTTATGTTGGTTTGGTATCAGGAACATGTTTTTCTGAAACAGGTGTTGATGTTACTTGTGTTGATATTGACGAGAAAAAAATAAATGGTTTAAAAAATGGTGTTATTCCTATTTATGAACCAGGTCTTGAAACAATGATTCAGAGAAATGTTGAGAAAAACAGGCTTAAATTTTCTACCAGTTTAAAAGATAGTCTTGAAGATTGTCAGGTAGTATTTAGCGCGGTTGGTACACCACCTGACGAAGATGGTAGTGCCGATTTACAATATGTCCTTTCCGTAGCAAGGGAGGTGGGCCAAAATATGACTGATTATATGGTAATAGTAACAAAAAGCACAGTGCCGATAGGGACTGCACAAAAAGTTAAAGCGGTAATCCATGAAGAATTGGAAAAAAGAGGTGTGGATATCCCGTTTAATGTTGCTTCAAACCCGGAATTTTTAAAAGAAGGAGATGCTATTGATGATTTCCTTAAACCAGATAGAATTGTGATTGGTGTGGACTCTGAAAGAGCAGAAAAAATAATGAGACGATTGTATAAACCATTTCTATTGAATAACCACCCCATATTGTTTATGGATGTTCCATCAGCAGAATTAACAAAATATGCTGCAAATTCAATGCTTGCAACAAAAATTAGCTTTATGAACGACATTGCTAATTTATGCGAAATTGTTGGAGCCGATGTAAATATGGTTCGAAGAGGTATTGGTTCAGACTCAAGGATTGGTCCCAAATTTATATATGCAGGTGCGGGTTATGGTGGTTCATGCTTTCCTAAAGATGTAAAAGCTCTAATTAAAACCTCAGACGAGAATAATTATTCACTGGATATATTAAAAGCAGTTGAAGATGTTAATAACAGGCAGAAATCAGTTTTATTCGCAAAACTCAGTAAGCATTTTAATAATGATTTAAAAGGTAAAACATTTGCACTTTGGGGATTATCCTTTAAACCAAATACGGATGATATGAGAGAAGCACCATCTTTAGTCATTATAGACAAAATTGTTGGTGCCGGTGCTACGGTAAAGGCTTATGATCCGGTGGCAATTGAAGAAACAAAAAGGATTATTGGTGATAAAATAATCTATGCGCAAGATCAATATGATGCGTTAGTAGATGCCGATGCCCTTATTTTACTAACTGAATGGAATGAGTTTAGGGTCTTGAATTATAAGGTTATTGAAAAATTATTGAAAAATAAACTTATTTTTGATGGTAGGAATATTTATGAACCAAACGAAATGAAAGAATTTGGGTTTACCTATTACAGTATTGGAAGGAAGACGGTTAATTGAAAAAAATAGTCATTAGATGGTCACTTATTGTCAGTAGGTAGTCATTAATGTCTTAATTCTTACTTTTTTTGCCAGAAAATGAATAGCATATTAATCATGTAAATCCTGTCAAAACTTTTCCAGCTTGTCTGGCTTAGGGAATTGGTGATTTGAAATGTAATAAATAAATAACCGAATAAATATTTAATTATAGCGTAGTTACATGACAATCAATGAAAGCTCAATGAGTGACAATATATTAACATACAAATAAAATAATGAAAAGGATTCTTGTAACCGGTGGCGCTGGTTTTATAGGCTCTCATTTATGTGAGCGATTATTAAATGAAGGGAATGATGTAATTTCATTGGATAATTATTTTACCGGTTCAAAATCAAATATTGTTCATTTGATGGACAATAAATATTTTGAAGTAGTCAGGCATGATGTTACCATGCCTTTTTATTTAGAAGTTGATGAAATATACAATTTGGCTTGTCCTGCTTCGCCAATTCATTATCAGGAAAATGGAATAAAAACCATAAAAACATCGGTAATGGGGGCAATTAATGTTTTGGGTCTGGCTAAAAGAAAGAACGCTAAAATATTGCAAGCATCCACAAGTGAGGTATATGGTGACCCTACTGTTCATCCACAACCTGAATCCTATTGGGGGCATGTAAATCCTATCGGGACCCGGGCTTGTTATGATGAAGGAAAACGTTGTGCTGAAACATTATTTATGAATTACAAGGATCAGAATAATGTAAATATTAAAATTATTAGGATTTTTAATACTTATGGCCCAAGAATGAACCCTAATGATGGGCGTGTTGTTTCAAATTTTATTGTGCAAGCATTAAATAATCAGGATATTACAATTTATGGTGATGGTAGCCAAACGAGGAGTTTTCAATATGTTGACGATCTTTTGGAAGGAATGATAAGGATGATGAATACAAAAGATGATTTTATTGGCCCGGTCAATATTGGCAATCCTTATGAATTTACAATTAAGGAATTGGCTTTAAAAGTAATTGAATTAACAGGCTCAAAATCAAAAATTATATACTTGCCTCTGCCTGAAGACGATCCAACCCAAAGACAACCCGATATTTCACTTGCACAAGAGAAATTAAACGGTTGGGAACCAAAGATTCAATTAGAAGAAGGATTATTAAAAACTATTGAATATTTTAAAAATATCCTAAAATTTTAATTTGCTTAAAATTAGTTTAGTCTAATATATTAACAAAATTAAATTTTTATTACATGAAAGGAATTATTTTGGCAGGTGGCTCAGGAACCAGACTTTATCCAATTACTAAAAGTATATCAAAACAGATTGTCCCTGTTTATGATAAACCAATGATTTATTACCCACTTTCAACTTTAATGTTAGCTGGTTTACGGGAAATTTTAATTATATCAACACCCAAGGATATTCATCTTTATAAAGAGTTGCTTGGCAATGGCTCAGCTTTAGGAATAGAGATTTCATATGCAGAACAACCATCACCGGATGGTTTAGCCCAGGCGTTTATTATAGGTGAGAAGTTTGTTGGTGATGATACTGCATGTCTTATTTTGGGTGATAATATCTATTATGGCTATGAGTTTCAAAAAACACTGATAAAGGCTGCAAAGATTGAAGATGGTGCCCTTGTATTCGGTTATTATGTTAAAGATCCACACAGGTATGGTGTTGTTGAGTTTGATGGTGAAGGTAAGGTTTTGAGTATCGATGAAAAGCCTGAAAAACCGAAATCGAATTACGCAATAACTGGTTTGTATTTTTATAGTAATGATGTAGTAGAAAAAGCAAAAAAGTTAAAGCCGTCAAAACGAGGTGAATTGGAAATTACTGACTTAAACAGGGTTTTTTTAGAGGAAAACCGTTTGAAAGTTGAATTATTAGGCCGTGGAATGGCATGGTTGGATACAGGAACACATGAAAGCTTACTAAAAGCTTCGAACTTTATCGCAACTATTGAATACAGGCAGGGGCTAAAAGTGGCCTGTATTGAAGAAATTGCTTATAATAAAGGTTTTATTGATCATGCTCAGTTAATTAAGATCGCTGAAACCATGAAAAATAATCAATATGGACAATATCTATATGATATCGCTTCAGGGAAAATTAAAACATTTGATTACTAATTGCTTGCCATAAAACGACAATTTACTCATGTTTTTCAATATTATTAAATTGTATTCGAGAGCTAAAGGTTCTTTGTTATGCTTGCGCAAAAAATCAGTTACTTCAAGTTTGCTTATGGCTTTTCAGTTCTGAGTGATAACGTAATTAAACGTGATAATTATTATAGTAAGGAGTCTGAGAGAGGTGTTTTTTATGCTGGTGCTGAATTAAATATTGATTGGAGAATTAAAAAAAATGATACCATTATTTCAGAAAAGGATAAAATATGGCCGTTATTAAAAAATGCTGATTTTAATTTCTAAAGGTTTAGTTTATGATTAATGTTCTGGTAACCGGTGCAAATGGACAATTAGGGAAAGAGCTGGAATATCTTCTGGTAAATGAAAAAGAATTGTTTTTTATTGGTACTGATATCGATACCCTAGATATAACTGAAAAAGAAAAAGTAGAGGTATTTGTAAAGGAGAATAAGATTAACTTTATTGTAAATTGTGCAGCTTATACTGCTGTTGATTTAGCTGAAGATGAACCGCAATTGGCTTTTCGCATTAATGCCGAAGCACCCGGTAAGCTTGCTGCTGTCGCAAAAGAGAATAACATTGGTTTTATTACAGTATCAACTGATTATGTTTTTAATGGCGAGTTTTTTAAGCCCATTGACGAAAATGAAAAACCAAACCCTGTATCAGTTTATGGTAAAAGCAAACTTGAAGGTGAAAAAATAGCCATAACAATTAATCCGGATACGATAATTGTCCGAACTGCATGGCTATATTCTTCTTTTGGAAAAAATTTTGTAAAAACCATATTAAAACTTGCTGATTCACGAAAAGAACTTTCAGTTATTGATGAACAAGTTGGAAGTCCTACTTATGCAAGAGATTTGGCGTATTCCATAATTTCAATATTAAAATCGATAAGAAGTGGTGCAGGTGATGTTTCAGGCATTTACCATTATTCAAATGAAGGTGTTTGTAGTTGGTATGATTTTGCAAAAGAAATTATTAAGCTTTCCGGAAAAAATTGTATAGTAAACCCTGTTTCTTCTGATAATTATCCAACAAAAGCTACAAGGCCTTATTATAGTGTTTTAAATAAAACAAAAATAAAAACCACCTTTAAGTTAAAAATCCCTTACTGGAAAGATAGTTTAAATCAATGTTTAAATCGACTTTTAGTGAAATAAAAAAGATAAAATGAAAATTACTTTCTTTAAAAAAGTATGTTTAATTTAAAGAGTGTTAGAAGGTTAGCTGTACAGGCAGTATCATGATTCTAAATAGAATCAAAATAAATACTTCTTTGTCTTTTTTTGTTGTTTTATATTTGAATAGAAATTTAACAAACAAAAATAAAGTGGTAAAAAACCACATTAAGATGCTTGTTGCAAAAAAGAGGGATATGTGCAGAGGTGATTAAACATTAGGTTAATTTTAGGGTTAAACATTGATTTTGGGAATGGCTGCGGGACTATATACTGCAGCCATTTTTGTACAACCTCTTCAAAAAAAAATAGTGCAACTGCACTATTTTTTTTTGCTTTTACTTTTTGCTTTTACTTTTTCAACAACTTTTGCTTTTTTTTTGGTTCTCGTTTTTCCATACGAACCATTAGATATTTTACCTCGCCTCGTTTTTATGTCTCCTTTTCCCATTTAAATATTTTTAAGTTAATAATGTTATAGTACGAAAATAAGAAAATATTATTTAATGATCGTTTTTTTATTGATTATTTATTTAATCGTTGGTGCTTCTTTAAAATAAATTATTTTTGTAACTACTTAGTCTTTGCACGAAAACTATGTGTCAGATAAGAAAACGTCAAGAATAAGGCTTGTGAAATCATAAAACTCAGGCGTTTACTTATTCTAAATAACTGAGTTTTATGATGAGCATAACGTAATTATTGGCGTTTTCTTGCTGACACTACTTAATTAAACTGATGAATAATGATTAAAACAATACCTTTATTAGCTTTTCTTTTTATAGTTAACATTAAGGCTTTAGCCCAGAATTCATGTTATAGCAAAGAAAATAATTTCACTATTGTTTTTTATAATGTTGAGAATCTTTTTGATACCATAAATAATCCTAATAAAATTGATGAACAATTTCTTCCGGATAGTATTAAGAAATGGAATACAGGACGATATAAGAAAAAAATAAATGACCTTGGAAAAGTTATTAGTTCAATAAACGTTAATGAATTGCCTGAATTAGTTGGCTTATGTGAGGTAGAAAATAAAGCTGTTTTAAACGATTTAGCTAATGGTAGGTTTTTATCAAAAGAAAAATATGCTGTAGTGCATGAGGAAAGTCCGGATGCACGTGGAATTGATGTAGCTTTGTTATACCGGAAGAATGAGTTTAAATATTTGAATCATAAAATTCATAGAATATATTACGGTTTTGAACCGGAAACTACAACCAGGGATATTCTTTATGTAAAAGGAAAATTGAAAAATGGTAAAAACTTACATGTTTTTGTAAATCACTGGAGTTCAAGGCGCGATGGTCAGGATGAGTCGGAACCGAAAAGATTGCATACTGCTAAAATATTACGATCAAAGATTGATTCCATTCTAAAAGATAATAGAAAAGCTAAAATTGTTATACTAGGGGATTTTAACGATGAACCCACCAATAAAAGTTTATATGAAGTTTTGAATGCTACAAATGATTTGCGATCAGGTAATTATCGAGAGCTGTATAATCTGATGTTTGATAAATCATTAAATGGTATGGGAACATATAATTATAGGGGGAACTGGAATATGCTTGACAATATAATTGTTTCGAAAAGTTTATTAGTGAATAAAAAAGCTTATATTGTTTCTTCTGATGGCGGGCAAATTTTCAGGAAACGATGGATGATGTATGATAATGTAAAAACCGGACAAATGATTCCAAGCAAAACATATGGCGGCCCCAACTACTACGGTGGAATTAGTGATCATCTTCCAGTATATGTTATTTTAAAAAAGTAATGGAATACAAGTTAAGTTCGGAATTTAAACCTACAGGTGATCAACCTGAAGCCATTAAGCAGTTAATTGCCGGTGTTGAGGATGGGAGTGAATTTCAGATTCTGCAGGGAGTTACCGGTTCAGGAAAAACTTTTACAATTGCTAATGTAATTAAAGAGCTTAACAGACCGGTGTTAGTACTTAGTCATAATAAAACGCTGGCAGCACAATTGTACGGTGAGTTTAAGCATTTTTTCCCTGAAAATGCGGTTGAGTATTTTGTTTCATACTATGATTATTATCAGCCTGAGGCCTATATTCCTGTTACAAATACATACATTGAAAAAGATTTAAGCATTAATGATGAAATTGAGAAACTTCGCTTAAGTACTACTTCTTCATTGTTATCAGGACGAAGAGATGTTA
The DNA here is from genome assembly GCA_039714415.1 of Bacteroidota bacterium. GTDB lineage: Bacteria > Bacteroidota > Bacteroidia > Bacteroidales > NBLH01 > NBLH01. The sequence continues at coordinate 8,986 of JBDLJL010000101.1, read as the reverse complement.
TTGTTGTTTCTTCTGTTTCCTGCTTATATGGAATAGGCAATCCTGATGATTTTCATCAGAGTGTAATACATGTGGAGACCGGACAAAAAATTGCCAGGAATAAATTTCTAAGGGACTTGGTTACTGCATTATATTCCAGGGATGAAGTTAATTTTGACAGGGGCAAATTCCGGGTGAAGGGTGATACAGTAGATGTTTTTCTTGCGTATGGTGATGTAGCTTATCGAATTATTTTCTGGGGTGATGAAATAGAGGAAATTGAATCATTTGATCCCCTGAATGGACATTTAATTGAGAAATTAAACGAAATATTAATATATCCGGCTAATATTTTTATTACAACAAAAGAACGCATGCAGTTGGCTGTGAGTGATATACAGGATGATTTATTTCAGCAAATTCAATTTTTCAAAGATAACGGTAAACCTTTGGAAGCTAAAAGGATTGAAGATAGAGTAACTTTTGATCTTGAAATGATTAAAGAGTTAGGGCATTGTCCGGGCATTGAAAACTATTCACGGTATTTTGATGGAAGGGAGTCTGGAACCAGGCCTTTCTGTTTATTAGATTTTTTTCCAAAAGATTATTTAACGATTATAGATGAAAGTCATGTTACTTTACCCCAGATAAGAGCAATGTATGGAGGTGATCATTCAAGAAAAGCCAATTTGGTTGAGTATGGGTTTAGATTACCTGCGGCTGTAGATAACCGTCCGTTAAAATTTGAAGAATTTGAAGCTTTAAGTAATCAAATAATTTATTTAAGTGCAACACCTGCTGATTATGAATTAAAAAAGTGCGAAGGGATTATTGTGGAGCAGGTAATCCGACCAACTGGTTTAATTGACCCATCAATTGATGTGCGCCCTAGTTTAAATCAGATTGATGATTTGATAGGTGAGATTAATGAACGGGTTGAGAGAGATGAGCGTATTTTAGTGACGACTTTGACCAAGAGAATGGCAGAGGAATTAACTACTTATCTTACCAAAATAAATATTCGTTGCCGATATATACATTCAGATGTTGATACACTTGATCGTGTTGAAATTATGGAGAACCTTAGAAAAGGTACTTTTGATGTATTAATTGGTGTGAATTTATTGCGTGAAGGGCTTGATTTACCAGAAGTTTCTTTAGTAGCCATTATTGATGCTGATAAAGAAGGGTTTTTACGTTCTGAAAAATCATTGACACAAACAGCCGGTAGGGCTGCAAGAAACCTGAATGGAAAAGTAATTATGTATGCGGATAAAATGACAGGTTCCATGCAACGTACTATTGATGAAACAGACAGAAGAAGGGAAAAGCAATTGAATTATAATCGAAAACATAATATTACACCAAAACAAATTAAAAAAGCCAAAACTTCAATATTAGGTAGTGGCAGTACCATTGGAACAAAAGATAAAATATATATTAATGATGAAGTGCCGAGTATTGCAGCTGACCCGGTTGTTCAGTATATGAACGAAGATGCTTTGATAAAGACCATTGAAAAAACAAAAAAAACAATGAAAAAAGCAGCAAAAGAACTTGATTTTATCGAAGCTGCCCGCTTGCGCGATGAAATGTATGAATTAGAAAAACTGTTAAAAGAAAAAAAATCATAAAAACGTTAATTTTACGTTTGCATTATAATGATTATTTGATAGTATAGTATTGAGCGTCATTGAGCGTCCAAAGATCCGAAAAAGGGCGCACCAAAGTGATATAACAATAGAATCTTACGCAAAGCGGCAAGGACGCAAAGAAAGAAAATGTATTTTTGGCGTCTTAGCGCCTTGGCGTGATAATTAGTACATTATTAGTGAAATACGAAAAGTTGTCATTAATAGTAAATAAAAAACGATATAACAATTTTGGGTTACTGAGGTAGCCGAAGTAAACAATATAACAATTCAGCAATTTAGCAATACAACAATAGATAATATATGAAACTTAAATCACTTATATTCTCATTAACTATATTTTTAAGCCTGATAAATATGTCGGCGCAAATCAGTCATGGTGGTAAGCCACTTTCTTTTGAGAATCCTAGCTTAAAATCTAGTCCTGTTTTTAATACACCATTGTTCGATTATCAACAAATGATAAGGGAAGATGATGAGCAAAATGGGAATGCTACTAAACCCTTTCGTTATGGTAAAACCCATGATGTTTTGTTGAATCCTGAGAATTCTGGTGTATGGCAGGAATTGCCTTCCGGAGAGAAGGTATGGCGTTTACATGTGCGCTCTGAAAAAGCCTTTGCAGTGGGTCTTCTTTTTAAGGATTATCATTTGAATGAAGGGGTAAAGTTCTTTATGTATTCAGCTGATCAGTCAATTGTGAAAGGTGCTTTCACTTCTAAAAACAATAAAAAAAGTCGTGTTTTTTCAACTTTACCTTTGCCCGGTGATGAGTTGATACTTGAATTAAATATTCCTAAAGGAACAGATTATGGTAAATTTGAAATTTCCGGTATTGTCCATGATTACAAAAATGTTTTTGGACTAAAAACTGGTTATGGAGCTTCAGGTTCTTGTAATGTAAATGTAAACTGCATTGAAGGGGATGACTGGCAAAATGAAAAAAGGTCTATTGTTTTATGTGTGTTTAGTGGGTCCTTATGTACTGGTGTGCTTGTTAATAACACAAGACAAGATGAAACACCTTATTTGTTAACTGCGGAGCATTGTGTTAGTTCAATCTCTGGTGCTGCTAACGCTGTATTTCGATTTAATTATGAAAGTGAAAGTTGCATTGCTACCAGTAATCCAAGCTATCAATCCATATCTTCAGCAAGTTTGGTGGCAACAGGTGGTAATCTTGATTTTAGTCTATTGGAATTAAGTACCGAACCACCAGTAGATTATAATGTGTATTATGCCGGTTGGAACCGTGCAACAGATCCTGCTACCAACACAGTTTGTATTCATCATCCAAGTGGCGATATAAAGAAAATTTCCCTGGATTATAATCCTCCTACAACGGGAAATTATGGCGACAAATATGTTTCTAATTCACATTGGTGGATACACGAATGGGATGTGGGTACTACTGAACCAGGCTCTTCCGGCTCACCAATATTTGATGAAAACCATAGAATTGTGGGTGATTTGACCGGGGGGGATGCATATTGCAGTTATTCTGTTAACGATTATTATGCTAAGTTTGATATGAGTTGGGATTATTACTCTGATGTCAATCAACAATTGAAAGCATGGTTAGATCCAGATAATACAGGTGTTATGGTATTGGATGGATTTGATCCAAATGTTCCTTTATTGGAAACAGATGTGAAAGTAACGAATGTTAATGTACCGTCTGGTAACTATTGCGTAACAAATAATATAGTTCCAAGTATCGTTATTCAAAATAAAGGATTGAATGATTTAACAAGTGTTACTATTAATTTCAGTGTAAATGATGGTTCTGTTATTTCGGAAAACTGGATTGGTAATATGAAAACCGGTGAGTCAGAGACTATATTATTAAATTCTATTCAGCTTCCGGAAGATGAAGGAAGTTTTAAGGTATATATTTCTTCACCAAATGGGGGTTTGGATGATAAAAATTCAAATGATACATTAGTCTCACATTTTGTTGGTGAAACAATAATTGAAAATCTGGTTATTACAGGTGGTGAAGCAATTTGTCTTAATTCAAAATCTGATAGTTATTATACAATGGAATCTGGCGATTACAGTTGGGATATTCAGGATGGTGAGATTGTTTATGGTGCAGGAACAGATAGTATTTATGTTGACTGGAATGATTGGGGTCAGCGTGAAGTAAATTTGACCGTAACTAATTTATGTGGGGAGTATAGTGCTGAGACTTTTGTTGTAAACCCTCTGGAGCAGAGTGCCCAGTTAGAGATTATATCGGGTCAAAATATGGTTATGTGGACATTGAGGGATGATAATGGAAACTTAGTCTACGAAGGTACTGTTTTACCAAATAGTGGAAGCTATTCGATACCTTTGTGTTTGATGACTGGATGTTATACTTTGTTTATTAACAGTGAATCACCTTGTTTGGATTGTTCATTTGATCTAACAAATAATTACGATAATCTTGAAATTATTAATGGTTCATTTTCTGATACTCAGGAAGATTTTTTGTTCTGTCAATCTTCAACTTCGGGTATAGCCAGCTTTAATGTATATCCAAATCCATCGAAAGATATTATTAATATTGAGGCTAATTTCATAGAAGCTTATGAAAATGCTGTTTTTTCAATCTATAATCTTAATGGTGCTGTGGTAACACCTGAAAATTTGTTGAACGGAAGGACAACTGTCAATATTTCGGAGCTTCGAAAAGGGTATTATATTTTAAGAATTAAATCGGATTATGGAGAATTTACTAAAAAGTTTGTAAAGCCTTGATAATAAATGGTTACAGTTCGGAATGGGTTTTTGTGAAAATTTTCTATCTTTACATGGATTATAAAAATATAAAAATATGTTAAAGAAAGTTTTAATTATTATTGCTGCTATTATATTGATTATAATTGGCTATTTGGCTTATTCTGGTTTTTTTGCCAGTGTTGAAATTACGGAAGGTGAAGTTGGCCCATATAAGTTTGTAGGTAAAGAATTTCTGGGTGATTATCAGCTTTCTGGTGATAGGCAGGACTCTATTTATAAGGATTTAACAGCAAAAGGTTTTGAATTAACTGAAGGTTTTGGAATTTATCGTGATAATCCGGATAAAGTTGCTGTTGAAAATTTACGCAGTATGGTAGGCAGTGTATTGCCTGAAAAATATTATGATAGAATTCCTGAATTAGAGAGGGAAGGCTATATTGTTCAGGAAATGGGAAAAACAAAAAGTGTTATTGTGGAATTTCCATTTCGAAACAGCTTGTCAATAATTGCTTCTGTTATAAAAGTTTATCCTGAATTAGAGCTGTATTTTGCTGAAAAAGGTTATGGAAATGTCCCATCACTGGAAATATATACCCAGGACAAAATAATTATTTCGATGGAAATAATAGAAAATTACTGATTAGTATTGACGTTTTTTCCTTGGTTTATTTTTATAAGGTTCAATTTTCAACTTTAAAGTTTACTCCAAAAATCCTACGGTTTAGGTTACAAAATTCGACTTTTCGGAGTGGCCTCAGTTTTATACTTGGACCGATGTCTCTGATAAGCGCATACAAATCATTACCTTATGTCAAACAATAAAATCCTTGTTGCCTTAAGTGGGGGAGTAGATAGTTCTGTTGCAGCTATTATGTTAAAGGAACAAGGCTATGACCTAATTGGCATTACATTGAGGATGTATAAATCTCAATTTCGCTCGGACCCTTTGGAACAAAGTATAAATGATGCCACAATTCTTGCCGGTAAACTTGGAATTCCTTATTATGTAATTGATGTATCAGATGAATTTGAAAAGACAATTATACATAATTTCATTGACGAATACCAAAGTGGACGAACACCAAATCCTTGCTCCTTATGTAATTACCGGATAAAATGGAAGTATCTGGTTGAATTAGCAGATGAGTTTGGATGTGACTATATTGCAACGGGACATTATGCACAAATTAAAGAATTAAAAGGAAGGTATTATATCTCAAAAGGTGTTGATGGTGTTAAAGACCAGAGTTATTTTTTATGGCGTTTAAGCCAGGATTATTTGAAAAGAACAATGTTCCCTTTAGGACATTATCCGAAATCAGAGATTAAGCAAATCGCTGAAGAAGAAGGTTTTAAAATAATTGCAGGCAAAAAGGAGAGTTATGATGTTTGTTTTATCCCTGAAGGGGATTATCGTGATTTTATACAACAAAATCATCAATTAACATCTATAAAACCTAAAAAAGGATATTTTGTTTCTACAAATGGTGAAATTTTGGGCGAACATAAAGGTATTTATAATTATACCATAGGACAAAGAAAAGGGCTAGGGATAGCTTATAGTGAGCCACTTTATGTAACAAAAATAGATGTCGAGGATAATCTGATTGTCCTGGGTACTGAAAATGACTTAAAAAGCAAGGTTTTTTATCTGGAAACCTATAATATGAGTAAATATGGTCATATTCCGGAAAATACTACAGTTAAAATAAAAATCAGGTATAAAAGTCCTGAAATAGAAGGAAAATTGAGTTTTGTGGATGACAAACTAAAAGTAGAACCCACTAAACCAATTTCAGCCATAACACCCGGTCAATCAGCGGTTTTTTATGAAGGTGATGATTTAATTGGTGGTGGTGTAATTAGATGATTATTAGGGCAAGAATGAACAAATTGCTATAAGCCAAGTTGCTGATGATTATTTTTTTTTTGTGAGTCTTGATAGTTGTATGATGCATAAGAATCTAATGTCGTGGGGCTTTGTAAAGATAAGTTCTCTTTTGTTTCTCCATTGATATGATAATCTTTATTTAAAATATTCATGGATAGATTTTTTATCCATTTTCTTCCATAATCAGTTGTGTCTAAATATTTAAGGGCTTCGTTAATATAAGGGCTTATGTTTATTTTAAAAAAAACAGGAAGTTTCGCTCTTAGATCATGGCCGGTTTTATAACCCAGTTTTTGAGCAGAACCAATTTCCTCTAATTCAGAAAAAAGGGCTTCACTCTTATTTGAGTAATTTATGTCTGCAACTTGACCAATTAAATCGGCTGCACGAAGTAAACCGGGTAAATCGTTTGTTTTTTTATATTTATCGTCAGGTGGTACAGGGAAACGGGTCCTCTCTATTAAACTCTCAATATAATCATGATCAATGCATTCAAATTTACTTAAAGCAGTCCTTGCATAATGCTTTGCCCTGTCAATATGGTATGGTGCCAGGGCAGCATCTGTTGAGTGTTTGGGAAGATGCACTGTTTCGCCCAATATGTTTTTAATGTAAGTGCCATTTTTATCTCCATCGCACAAGCCCCTAATATATCCAATATCGTGATAGAGAGCTGCAATTATAAAATGAAACCAGTAATAAGGTGAAACATTATTCTCAAAAATAATTCTGCCTTTTAAAATTTCTTGTCCAACATCAGCCACCATAATTGTATGGTGGATATCATGATAGGCTGCATTACTATTTTTAATAGTGTCTAATGCAATTTTTCCGGCTGAGCGAATAGTGTTAATATAACAAAAATGAGAATTTCCGTATAAAGAGATGAAATCATCAATGAGTTTATTTATGAATGAATTAATAAGATATTCGCTATTGTTATTCATAAAAATGATGTCCTTTTTAATTTGAAGTGAGCAAAGAAAGAAAAAAATATCTGAAATTAGTCTTTTAATTTCTTTAAAATTTACACTATTTTCTAAATTTTATCCACAAATTGATTGAAATCGTTAACGAATAGCTGATTAAATGTATTGAATGTAATGTGGTAATTTAAAATAAATGATTAATTATTTTGTTTTTATAAATTTTTATTGTAATATTGTACTATATAACTAATACAATATAAAAATAAAACAATATGATATTATGATTGATTTTGTTTTAGACCCTAAAGCCGGTATCCCTTTTTATCGTCAAATAATTGATCAGATAAAATACGGGATCGTTACAGGAAGGTTAAAAATTGGTGAACAATTGCCAACGGTTCGTGCCTTAGCTGTTGAACTAAAGATAAACCTAAACACGGTTTCAAAAGCGTATAAGGAACTTGAAATTCAAAAAGTGCTGGAAACCCAACAGGGGACAGGAACTTTTGTGAATAAAGTTGATATTGATTTACCTGAAAAGGAAAGGGTGAAAAAACTACAGGACATTTGTAATGAATTTTCAACTATAGCTTTTAGTTATGGCTTTTCTATAAACGATATTATTGTTGAACTTAAAAAACAAAAGACAGATGAAAACTAAAAATTTGAATACTTTAAGTATTAAAAAGAGAACGATAAATCCTATATCGTTAACCGTATTGTTGGTGTTAATTGCTATTAGTGTGCTCTTATTTGGTTTTAAGTACATTTCAATTCCTATGTTAGTAGCTTTCATTGTTTTTTCGGCATTGCTTTCCGGTTCAATAAATATTGCTGACCAATGGGAAAAAGCAATTGTGCTAAGGATGGGTAAATATAGTGGAATGAAAGGTCCTGGCATATTTTTCATTATCCCGATAATTGACAGGGTGGATAGTTATATTGATCAACGGGTACGGGTTACTGATTTTTCGGCAGAAGAAACCCTAACCAAAGATACCGTGCCGGTTAATGTGGATGCAGTAGTTTACTGGACTGTTTGGGATGTTGAGAAAGCAGCTTTAGAAGTTCAGGAATATCAAAAGGCAATAGGATATATGGCTCAAATTGGCTTACGTGATATTATTGGCAAACATGAATTAGCAGATTTATTACAAGACCGGGAGAAAATTGCCGGGGATATCCAAAAAGTTCTCGATGAGCATACAAACCCTTGGGGGATAACTTGTCAAAGTGTTGGTATTAAGGATATTGTGATACCACAGATATTGGCTGATGCCATGAGTAAACAGGCACAGGCAGAAAGGGAGCGTCAGGCACGTGTTATTTTAGGAACAGCGGAAACGGAAATTGCAGAGAAATTTGCTAAAGCCAGTGAGCAATATGCTAACAATCCTGTTGCTTTGCAATTACGTGGTATGAATATGCTTTTTGAAGGTTTAAAGGAAAAAGGTTCTATGATTATCGTTCCAAGTTCTGCTCTTGAATCCATGAATATTGGCGCTTTAACTGGAATGGCATCTTTAGCTAAGGATAAAATGGAATGATATCTTTGGTTATAATACTGATTTTATGAAAAATAAAAGAGGCTGCCTATTTATGACCTTTAGGTCTTTTTAGGCACCCTCTTAACTTAAGCTAAACCAGTATTATTTTCTTAAATATTTTTAGTAAGCATATACCTCAACACTTTCTGTTTGTGTTTTTGCACCGGCAGAAATTCCGGGGATATCCTGATAATCTTTCTGGGCATCAATCCAGGCATCAATTACGGTCAATGGGGGTGAAAGATCTTTTTTGTTTTGTGC